>CALMVM010000289.1 GCA_937873255.1 uncultured Verrucomicrobiota bacterium
TAGTGTTGTAACTGGGCCTCCGCGTGGTCGAAACACGCGGGGGCCTTTTGCTTGGAGTTGGGTAGGGAGTAGGGAGAGCGTTAGTTGCGGCCGAACAGCCCAACGTGGGCGTCCAGGAGGCCGTGCAGGGCCTGGGTGCGCGCGGGCAAGGCCCACAGGCTGCCTTTGATGGCTTCGGTGACAGCATTGAACAGCCGCCAGACGGTGCGCGACTCAGCAAATTCCGGGTGGTTGGGGCTGCGCCATTGGGTCAACACATCGGGCATCTGCTTGGGCGTGAAGGCGTGCTGGTCCATCGCGCGGATGATCAGGTCGTGCGCTTCGCTCGGAGAAAGTTCCGTCTGTTTGTAGGCGGCGAACCGCTCGTCCTGCTGGTGCCAGCGTTCGGCCAACTGGCCGGTGCCTTGCGCGATGAGCACGGGCAAATCCCGTTCGATGAACCGGGTGTGCTTGCGGGCGATTTTGATCTCGCCGGAAAAGGCGAGGTTATCGCAGACGAATACTTGGCTGCCCAAAACCAGCGCGGCGGGGAAACGCTTGTCGTGGCTGTTGCGCAAGCCGAGGACGTAAGTGTAATCCTGGGTCGGCGGTTGCGGCGTGTTCCAACTCAGGTTGGCGGGTGCAACCTGCAACAGTCCGAAATAACGGCAGGCGTCGGGACTCAGGCCATGCGCTTGGTTGACGACGCGCATCCCGGCTCGCTCAAGCGCGGTTTCCACCTCCCGGATGAGCCGTTCGTGGGGGATGGGAAACCAGGTGTCGGTGGAACGCGGCGCGGCCATCAAGGCGAGCCAATCGCGCTCGACTTTGGCGGCTCCGCAATGCAGGAGTAAGTTTGTGGTTTTCATGTCGGATTATTCAGCCTTTCCGGATCAGGTTTTTGCTTCGCTGACGGATCGCCCGCCAACAGTTTTAATTTAAGTCACTAGTGATGAATAATCCACCAAAAAGGGAGAAAAAGAGCGAAAAATCTCCTGCGTTTACTCCTGAGGAAGAGCCGGTTGCAGAAGATGCCGCCGCAAAACCCAAACGTGGGCGACCTAAAACGTCGCCTCACGATCCGGCAACTCAGCACCGCCTCAGAATGCAGCGTTACCGGGACGCCAAGAGAGAGGGGGAAGAGGTGCCCGTGGAGGTCTATCTCCCGAAAGCGTGGCACGAATGGTTGACCAACGTAAAATCGGCCAATTTGCGTGAAGTAGCCGTCGAAGCTTTTGCCATGTGGTTAAAGAAGCACGGCTACCCGGCGGATGTTTCCGTCAAACCGAACTCGACCGAAGCAACCTGATAACTGGCAAAACTGACGTTTTCCTTGGTGTCAACTCTCCCGGCCGCCGGCGGTGGCCGTTCGCTGGGACATTGCGTGGGATCTTCGCCAGGTGGGAAATGGGAAACGCCGCGTTCCCCATAAAGGAGAGGCTTATTTGAAGCCGATCGGAGTAAAATGTAAGTTCCCCCGCAATTTCGCAACACACCCACAGTTGATTTTCTCAAGAGAAAATGCTTCAATGACGTGGCTGGGTTTAACCACTTGATGACTATGGATCAGCAAGCAAGGCAGACCCGAATGCATGTCCGGCCTCTGAGCGAGGACATCAAGGCAACTTGGTGGAGCGAGGTTCGATTCCCCGACGGGCATCAACCATTCCAGCATTCGCAAGAATGCGGAATTGCCGCTCCCCCCCGTTAGCCGGGGGGGAGCCATTTTTTATAATGTTGCTCACCGTCCAGTTTCCCCTCGCAGACTCTCGCCGATTTATTCCCCAAGACAGCGGGCGATTGCCACTCCCGCAGTGGCCGGCGGCTGTCGCTGACACGGATTTTGTCCGTGGGTTCGGGGCAATACGTCGCAGAGGAGCAGGCGGATTGGACGGCTGGGTAGGTGAAAGTGTGGTGTGCGAAGCGAGGAAAGCGCTGCGTTTGCCGAACTCCCCGAGACTATTGACCCTAGAATATGCAGGGACAAATTACTACGCTTGGCAGCAAATCGTCTTTCGACGGCTCTTTGCAGATGGGTTCAGCGTGGCGAAGTTCGAGATTGGCTATTACGTGCAGCTAACCGATCCTGCTTGCCCTACAGGAGCTATTGGCACCCTGCTCGAAAGTATATTGAACGCCCAGGTGAGCATAGCAGTTGGCGTCAACAGCCGAAAAACTGTGTCGTTGATTCAGGCAAGTAAGTTGATGGCGTTGAGTTACCAACGTTCCACGACCAAGGCGACTTTCCGCGACGATGCGTCGTCACAACCCTGGTGGGTCACCGCTGGTAGCCCGACCGTGCTCATCGAACACGATTTTTATGAGCGAGTAAGATTGCCATATCCCGGAAAGACTTTGCCTTTCGGTGGCAACTCGGGTTCTAACCTGTCACTTTTTCATGTGCCTTTCAATGAAAGGCAGCTCGCTGTTTGGGTATTGGAGTCTATTCATCCAGACAAATTCGCAAAATCCGAAACGCGCGCATTCCGGATTTGTCTCCTTCGACTACACGCTGAGCGTGAAGTTTTGAGGTCTGTCCTGCGGCATCTGGCAACGAACCGGATCACGGTTCCGAATCGTGTGGAAACCGCCAAAATTCCGCCACCAACAGAAAGTCTCAAAATTTCTCGTGACCTGCAGGCAGCGGAGGACCTGCAATACTACTTTAACGAGGCAACTCGCCGGTTGACAGGACTCGCCAAGAAGGCAGATATAATCACAGACACCAAGTTTGCACAATTGGCCCGCGAGGCGAGCGATGCACTAAATCCAGGCGAACGTGAAGCGCTTCTTCTCGCCGTACAGAATTCTGAAATGCGTCGGAGTGTCTCGCGCAAAATTGAACAATTCATCATCAACTACAACGGACCCATGAGCGAATACAACATTAGTGGAGGTCAGCAGGCTGCGGTTGGGACAGGAGCCATCGCGTCGGCGAATGTTTTTCATCAATGGAACCAATCCATCAATGGTGCAAATCTTGATACGCTTGGCGAGCAGCTAGGCCAACTCAGAAGCGAGATGAAAAAGCGAGGCACGCAACCAGAGCACGACACTGCCGTAGGTGCCATTGCTGAAGCCGAGACGGAAGCGAAGAAGGGGGACGGCCCAAAGGCGTTTGCTTCTCTTAAACGTGCTGGATCGTGGGCACTCGACGTTGCGAAAGACCTTGGAGTAGCGGTGACAGTTGAAGCTTTGAAACAAGCAGCTGGCATGTAGATCTTATGAGAAGGTCACACGCGTGATTAATGATAATTGTGGGAAGTTTCTTCCACAATCTGGCTAGTGGTAGCAATTTTCTTTTTAGCTGGCAGTTATGTATCATACGTACTTTCGTGCGATTTTTTAATCGGCCAGCGTTTGGCCGCTGGAACGAGGGTATCCCTTGATCATTAGGCAACTATAGAACAGGCATTCGGACGAAACACCGCAGTTTGTAAGTTCTTCAATAGACCTAGGAACACGCGAATAGTCGGCGTTATGCGCCCATGTCAATTTTAGAGTTGGGCGTCCGATCCATCTTTGTGGAACTTGCTTCGTTTATCGACTATATACCGATGACTATTAAGCGTCTATCTCAACCTCGGTTTGATGCTCTTTGCTACTCGCGCCAACCTTCCGCTAGATTCATGACATGCGAGGTAGAATGGTGGTCGGATGTCGAGGAACGAGTTATAGGGGCCGTGGTTTTGGATAGAACAGATAATGATTGGGGTTGGATCATACTCGGACGCGATGAAAAATCTCTTTTCAGAGGAATCGATCTAGAAGTCTCGCTTGAGACACAAGTGGAGGCCCGACATAGGCTCGGAGCACGCCTGAAAAATTATGCTGTATCAGGAGAAGTTGAATTCCCACAACATGACACAGACAAAGAGAAGAACAAAATCCTTGAACCGAAAGTCCCCGAGCACAAGCTTCATCGTAACTTCAAGATTCTCATGGGAGGTGAGCAACATTCGCCTGCACGAGCGATTATTCGCGAGATTGCGTACGCTTTTGTAGATGTTGACGGTAATTACACGAAAGATTTCCAAACTACCGGCTTCGATGCACGGCTTTGGGAATTATTTCTGTTTGTGTTCCTCTATGAGCAGAGCTTTCATATCCTTCGCGAATTCAATCGACCCGATTTCTGCGCGATAAAGTTTGGCTATCCGATCGCCATTGAGGCAGTCACCGTAAATCCAACTGTTGGAGAGGCACAATCAGTCCCTAAAAATCGCGCTGAAATTGATAGCCGTGTACGTGACTACATGCCACTCAGATTTGCGAGTGCCCTTATTGCCAAGCTTCGAAAGAAATATTGGGAGCTGCCCCACGTCAAGGATGTCCCGTTCGTAATTGCCATCCACGACTTCCACGCCGGCAACTCTATGACATGGTCTGCACCAGCACTTGACGATTACCTTTATGGCGTTCGGGCTTCATGGACAAAGGATGAGCAGGGCAAGTTGCATATCATAGAACATCCAATTAATGAGCACGTGTGGAATGGCAAGCGTCGGCAGTCAGGCTTCTTTAAATTACCTGACGCGGAGCATGTCAGCGCGATATTGTTTAGTAATTCGGCAACGCTTTCTAAATTTAACCGGATGGCGAAGCTTGCAGGTTTTGGAAGCAAAAACGTACGGATGATCAGAATGGGATTTCGCCAAAACTTCGATCCCAACGCGACGGAGGGAACGCCTTTTGAAGAGGAAGTCGTGCCGCCGATGTACACGGAAGACTGGTCCGAAGGAGTGCGGATATTTCACAACCCATGGGCACTCAAGCCTATCCCAGATGATTTATTTGAAGGTTGCTCACAACACTTTTTCGAAAACGGTCGTCGACGGGCAAAAATACCAAACGATTTTGTTCACAGTTCCGAGACTCTTGTGTTCGCACCGAAGCAGTAAACTTCCAGTGCTTTACATCGTTTAAGCCGTAGGGGGCTGGTGTGGGTGTTCGAATCGGAGAGTTCCGCCAAGCTCTGGATCAACGTTGAGGGTGGAAATGGGGACGTTCTCGCATTAGCGACCTGTCAGGAAAACTGCAGGCGGTCGGATTGTGAGCGAAGGGAACGAAACGCATGAGTGGCACGGCGGTAGCTCGTATGGTGGACAATCTGCCGATGGCTCAACGCATTCCCGAACGTCTGCCCAACCGTGTCACCGCCAGCGAGCGTCGGCTTTTCGCGGCACTGGCACGTCTGCCGGCAGACTGCCTGGTTTACTTTGAACCCGTGGTAGCCAACCGCTACCCTGACTTCGTCATCATCGCACCAAGCTTGGGCGTGCTCACCGTCGAGTTGAAGGGCTGGCGGGCGGCAGACATTGTGGGCGCAGACAGCCGGGCGGTGCTTCTGCGTGAGGCTTCCCGGGTTGGCGGGGTGGACACCGTGACTCGTCGCACGCATCCCGTACGCCAAGCGCGAGACTACATGTTCCGGCTGATGGATCGTTGCCGTGAACACCGCTACGCCGCGTGTTTGCTCCAACCGAACGGGGCACATCAAGGGGCGTTCTGTTTTCCGTTTAGCCACGTCGCCATCTTGGCCAACATCACAGTGGATGAACTCAAAGCGCATCCGGCAGGGGATTTGACCGAAGTGTTTCCCTCCCAGCGCGTGTTGCCGCGTGAAGCGTTGCTTTTGTTAGAGAAAGCCGGCCCGGACGAAATCGTCGCCCACTTGGCTGCCTGTTTTGATCCCGCCTGGCCGTTCCAGCCTCTGACCGAGGTCCAGATAAAGGCGCTACGGGCCATTATCCATCCCGAGGTTGTGCTCACGCCTGTTTTGCCGGGGTTCACCGCCGAAAGCGAAACGATTTCCACGACCAACCCACAACATACCGCCGAGCTGAAAGTGCTCGACCTGCAGCAGGAGCGGCACGCGCGTCAAATTGGTGACGGGCACCGACTGGTGTTCGGCGTGGCCGGTAGCGGCAAAACGGTGCTCTTGATCGCCCGCGCCCGGCTGCTCGCCATAGGGGAACAAGGCGAAACGGAAAAGAAACGGGTGCTGGTTCTCTGCTACAACGTGGTGCTCGCGGCGTACCTGCGCGCGGCGCTGGCGGACTGCGCACCTTGCGTGAGCGTCTTTCACTTTGACGGCTGGGCAGCCCGGCAGGGCATCGTGCGCGACGTGCGAGCCGGTGAAACCGATGAGAGCGTGGGTAAACGCCTGCTGAATGCATTGCAAGGCGGCCGTGGCGACGCGTCGACTTACAGCTCGGTGCTGATCGACGAGGCGCAAGACTTCGAACCCAGCTGGTTTCGTTGTGTGCTCGCCGCGATGCAGAACCCAGTGGACGGCGACCTTTTGATCGTGGGCGACGGGAACCAAGGATTGTACCGCCAGCACAAGGTTAGCTGGAAGGAACTTGGCATCCAGGCGCAGGGACGCACGGTGTCGGCGCGCTTCGAGCTGGACCGCAACTACCGCAACAGTCGGGAAATCGTCGCGGTGGCACAGCCGTTCGCCGGATCACCGCGCCAGGACGGCGAGATGTCGGTCGAACTGGTAGAAGACGGGATCGGCGCTCCACTGGTAGATCTACAAAGGTGCTGCCGCTCTACGGGCATCGCGCCGATGTTCGTCGATGCTTCTGACCGGCTAGAAGAGTGTCGGCGAGCATGGAAGCTAGTACGTGATCTTTTGCGTGGACGGTGGGCGGAACGTGAAATCCTGCCCGTAGCCCCCGCCGAGATCGGCGTGCTCTACGCCCGCCTCGGCAAAAAAGCTGCGCACGCCCCGCTGCTGCGGCGCTTCGTGGCAGGGCTGGCCAAGCTCGCGCCGACAGTGTGGCTCTCCGACCCGGACAACCGTGCTGCCCGCACACAAGTAGGTCGGCCTGCCATCAAGGTGCAGACCATCCACTCGGCCAAGGGGCTGCAATACCGCGCTGTCGTGCTGCTCTGGGCAGGTGATTTACCAGCGCGCTTGCCGGAAGCTGAAGCGACAGCGGCCGAACGGCGGCTCTTTTACGTGGGACTTACCCGGGCGGAAGATTTTTTGGCCATCTGCCACTCGAACGTGGCCGCGCCGTTCGTGGCGGAAGCGCGCCGCGCTGCTTCCCCTATCGAAGCGGTATCAGCGATGGAGCGGGTTTAGAAACGGCCGCCCCGCACGCAGAGCACCGCGGCGGACCTCCCGCTCCAGCGCTTCGGCGCTCTTCGAGTCAGGCAATTCGCAGAACCGGTAAGTCAGATGCTCGTGCACGTACACTCTGACCAGCACATCGAGCTTGAGTTCCCCTGCTGCGATGGCTGCGATCTGCTCGCCGCCCAACGTGGAGAGCACGAGGCGGTCGGCCACGTAGACACAGAACTGGTCGCCGCTGCGGCGACCGGACCAGTGTGATTCCAGGCGTGAGCGCAACCCCTTGTTCTTGACCTTGGCCGCGCGGTGCCCGGAGATGATCTCGGTGGTAAACCCGCGTCCAGCCATCCCCGCGTAGATCAACGCATCCTCTCGCCAGATCGTGTAAACGCCCGCGGCCACTTCCGGCAGGAGCGGGTTGGGCCAATCGTGGAAACGGTATGCTGGACCATCTTCCAACAGGCGCAATGCGTCCGGCTTGTCTTTGGCCGTGTCGGATGACTCCATGATTTTCTATCGCCGCTGCAAAAACACGCTGGTGCGGTGGAAATCCAGGTAGCGCTTCTGCCCGCTGGAGAAGCCGCCCACGTTGGTGCCGCGCTCAACCTCGACGCCTAGGCGGGCCAGTGAAGGACGGTGGGCCACCGGCGAGATGAGCAGGCTGCCGTCGTCCTCGAACGCGATGAACCCGCGGTCGAAGAGGTGGTCGATGCTCGGGGTCAGTAACAATCCGTTCTCGCCGTCGAGGCGCTCGTCGTCATTGGCGTCCCGCCACGGCTTGCAGTGGCTGGCTATTAGGTGGGCCGGATGGTTGACGCCAGTGATGCGGCAGACAGTCTCGATGGTAGCCACCCGCTTGCGGTAGAGCCCCTGGCCGCGCCGTGCACGTACCAATTGCAGCCTAGTAGTTTCGGGCAGCTCCGCTCGGTCCAGGATGGTTTGCTGAAGATGCTCCTCCCACTCGTCCACGCCGACAGATTCCTGCGTCATCAATTGGCTATGATCCTTCCCTTGCACTGCGGAAAGCGCCGCCGTGTACTCTGGCCCGATCAACACACCCAAGGCATCGGCCAAGGGTGACGGAACCTCGGTCAAATACACGTGCTGGAGGCCGTCACCGCTCGCACGCAAGGGTGAATATTTGCCCGGCAAAAACGGCAAGAGCAAGGCGATGTGGTCCTTGGGCCGAATCTGGTGACTGAGGTGCGTCCAAGCGACTTCTGCCCGCCAGCCGACCTTCTCCCAGTTCCAGCCGACTTGACCGAACTCCACTGGCTTTGGACACTCGTAGCAGTAGGAACTGGCTGCGCCAACCGCCTTGATCCGGGTGTCTACAAAGGAGAAGACGATATCGCCCGGGGCGACCTCTCGCATGGCTTCATAGAATGGGTTGCGAGCCCCGTTCGCGTTGCGCTTGGGCGACCACAGGTAACCTCCGGCCAGCTCCTGCCGGAAGGTCTGGTTCTGGTTGACCCACCAAAAGCGCATAAGAAAAGTGGAACCTCGCGTCTGGATGATAGGCAATTTACCCTACGGAGGCGACGATTTTGTACACTGCCTCTTCTCACTGTGCCAACGCCACATTTTCGTGTTCGAGGATCGCTGGTGGCATCGGGTTTACGCCAACGCCGAAAAGGCATCCTCGCACGGAGAAATCCAGACTTTTCACCCGCTGACAAAATCGACATGCTTTTTGCGAGACCGATGAGGACCGCCGATTGCCCATTTTGCCAGGCTCGCTCGGGGCGTGAACTCATCGGAGCAAACACTACGGCCATCGCCTTCGCGGATCGTTACCCGCTCAGCCGTGGCCATACATTGGTTGTGCCGCGTCAGCATGTAGACAGCGTCTTTAGTCTTCCGGCCACGGAAACACAATCTTTCTGGGACCTGGTTGCCACCGTGCGCCAGGAACTGACGCGGGCGTTCGCTCCCGCTGGATTTAACATCGGCATCAATGATGGGGTGGCCGCTGGCCAGACCGTGCCACATGCTCATGTGCACGTCATTCCTCGCTACGTGGACGACGTGCCCGACCCACGGGGCGGCGTGCGCTGGGTCGTGCCAGACAAGGCGGCTTACTGGCGCTAAGAGATCCTTGGCAAATGGACGCTCCTTCTCCCCAGGCACAGCTTGATTTCCTCCAGAATCTACAGCGGCTGCTGGGTGAAGGGACGTTCACGGCCACCTACAAGTATGCGCTGTTGCTCGCCTTGGCCGACGTGTGCGTGGAACGCGGCGAGGACACGGCGGCGACATTCCAGGTGCAGACTGCCTGGCTGGCCGAGAAGTTCATCGCCTACTACTGGCGGCAGGCCAGACCATACGCGGGTTCCCTCGTGAGTTCCTCGACCGTGTCCTCCAGCGACGCACTCTTGCGGCAGAACACCGGACAATCGGCCGTCGTGCTGACGACCCTCAAGGCGCTGGTCGACCAGGGAGTTTCTTTGGCCGACCTGCAACGCTCCCGTTCCGAATGGACGCGAATGGTCAACAAGGTGGCCAAGGTCGTCCGCGAGATGCCCCTTTGGCGGCTGCAAGTCATCGGTAACCAGCCGCTGGAGTTCTTATACCGGCGGGCGGGCACGGGCACCTCCGTCGAATTGGAGCCCGGCGTGATGTTCTGCTTCCGGCATTTTCACGGTTTGGTGACCGATCTGGTGCGGGGTGCCTGGGTGCGTTACATCCGCCGTCAGAACCAGGACGTGCTCGGCTCGCCGTCCGATCTAGACCAGTTTCTTTTCGGCAGCGAACGCGCTCCGCTGGCCGTGTACCTGCCGATCCTGCGCGAGGTGCAGGAGGCGCGCTGTTTCTATTGCCAGCGCGAGGTTAAAGCCGGCGACGAGCGGGCGCACGTCGATCACTTCGTTCCCTGGTCACGCTATCCGGTCGATCTGGGTCACAACTTTGTGCTGGCGCACGGCAGTTGCAATCTGGCAAAAGCCGATTACTTGGCGGCCAGCGAACATTTGGCGCGATGGGCGGAACGCAACCGGACTGCGGGGCCGTTTCTCGGGCAACGATTCACCGAAGCCAAGATTGTCCACGATGAGGAAGGCTCGCGCTGCATTGTTCGCTGGGCCTACCAACAGGCGTCTGCCGTGCGGGCGATGACTTGGATCAAAGGGGATCGGTTGGAGCCGCTGCCGGGCAATTGGGCAGGAGCGTTGAAAAATGGAGAAGACTGACATTAGATATTAAGATTAATTTCTTATTTCGAACCGTTTTGTAGTAAATAACATACGCAAATTACGAGGAATTTGCGTTGGGGATATTTCAATCAAAATTGAGAAATCCGCCCGGACTTCTTATGAGATTGAACATGGCGTATTTCCTCGTATTCAATGAGCGCGCCTCCTACTACTTGGCAATCATTGGGATAACCACCTCGCTTTGACATCTAAATGCAATCTAGATGTAGCGATCAAAATAAGTTAAGCTAAAACTTCTTGTTCAATCTCAATCTCTGATTCGATCAATGAATAGACTGGTACTTCAATGTCCATAGATTCGAAGGTCACGGCTAAGCAATAGCGGGCTATCCCCGCACCAGCCAGGTGGTTCCAGCCGATGTGTCCTCGAACCGCAATACCAAACTCTTCGGGGAGATCGTAGGAATTTACAATCGCCCAATCTTTCTGAACGGATCCTCGGCTGCGACTTGTTTGTTGGGATGTACCCAGATCACTACGAGTATGCAGCATCCATGGAATACCTCTATAAACAGACCCTCCTCCATTCTGCATACGTGCCAAAAAAGCTTGTATTGGCTCTTCGATCTTGCTGGTATCCCAATCCATCCAAGTTTCAAGGTATCCAGTACGCCTTGCACGTGTCCACCTAGGCAAAGCTGTATAGGCAAGAGTAATGTCTATGCGAATTTTAGATTCTGCTGCTGCATTTCTGATCTCGTCTGGCACACGTACTGTATAAAGATGAAACTGCTTTCCACCAATGCTCTGGGTTTGGTGTGTGATTAGCGTTACACGCGTTTCGCTATTTTCTAAAGCTCGATCAGAAGATGGTATGCCATATCCTATTGTACGGAGTACGGTGTCAGCATCAGCAGAATTTTGTGCCCAAACAGGCCAGCGTGCACTTTGCACAATTAAGGCACGATATAGGAGCGGTGAAGATTCTGGGAGCAATCTTTGTAATTGGGCAGCAAGATGCGCAACTTTAGGGGCTGTGAACGAAGTTCCAACACCATCCCTTGAATACGCTGGCGCGTTGTGAATGGTAGAATTCAACAATTCTATGGAAGTATCACGCGAGTGGCGCACTGTCTTTGGGGATTCTTTGGCATGAATTAAGTCGCCGCCTAATTCGACTACTTCAGGCTTTACGATATACCATGGCTGGCTGTATCCTCCCCGACTAAAACCTGACGGTTCCAACTCATTGCTAGCAAAAGATTTCGAGTCATCATCCAAATATACGGATTGCGTGATTGATCCGACAGTCAAAGCATGAAGACTTTGCGCTGGGTCAGCAACCCGCATCGAACTTTCCAAAAGATGGTCGGGTGGTATTATTCCGTTATCGAGGTGACTTTGGAGACCTGGATTCGACTGGTTGCCTGAACCAAAACGATCTTGGTTTCCACAAGATTGAATGAAAAGCACATCGCGCTGATGAGAAAGTTGATCAATCTTCGCAGCCCAAGCAGTCATTCTACGTCGAGGACATGGGGTACGAGCGTTGATCGAGTGGTTATAAATTTTAGTACAGAAAGGAGTTGCCTGAAAATGCCGAACGACAGCAGTGAGATAATCAGCAGGTAAAAGCCTTGCTCTCAAACGATTAGTTTCGTCTAGAACACGAGCGTTTTGAATCCAAGCAACTGGCTCGATAATACCAGTTCGAGGAATGTCTCTAGGATATAACACAGCACCTGCTACACGTGTCCCATGTCCTTTAGGTGGAAAGTGATCAGCTACATCGTTAGAGTTGATTCCTGGAATGAAACAGCGACTTGACTCGGAATCAATTGCTTGCTGCAACCAATAATGCTCTTCTTGAATACCACTATCTATAACGCAGATGGCAGGCGCATCATCTGACGGGCGTGATAATTGAATCTTAGAATCTTCTCGACTGGCAAAGCCACTATCACGCGGTCTTTCTATAATAGGTAGAGACGAAATATCAAAAATATGCGCAAAGTTGAGTATAGCATCTCGGAAACCAAGTCCACTCATCTTTATGCGTACTTGCACACTATCAGGGAAGATCATTCCTACTTCATCCTCTTTGGCAGGATGATAGATCATTGCAGAGACCATCTCCCCATCGTAATGCTCTATAAATTCCGCGAGTTCCCCAGCACGGTTTTCAGCTGTATTTAACCATATATCGTCAGCTTCTACTGCCGCGGCTTGCCTTGCCTTTGTTCTACGGTCGAGAAAATCTTCTTCTTCTTCGCCTTGACGTTGCCTTACATTAGGCCATTTCACAGTGCGCGTGCTCGAAGCCGTTTGAATTCCTACATCGAATGTATAAATTTTATCATCGATCAACGGCCATTCATCCAAAATTTCTGGTGCCAACATACTTTCGAGACGATTCTTGTCATCTGGATCACCATAGATTTCCAAGACAGACGAACCGGCAACAACGCTCCCGTTGCCTGCACCAAACTTTTCCATCACTTCCTCGAACTCTTTGAATAGAATGTCTTCTGATGAGATAAGGATAAATCCCCCCTCGGTTTCGGCCACCAATTCAACGCCAAGTGCTTTTGTAATGGATTCGATGTCGACGCCTTCTGGTAACCTTATAAGGAACCCTTTATCGGCAGGAATCGGAGGCAGTTCTTTTTCTATCCGCTCTTGTCTTGTAGTGACATCTTCTTCACGGATGCGTGTTAATTCCTTCTTTATTTTCTCTGCGTGTTGTTTGGGATCAGCACGAATTTTCTCCACCTCAGCGTTCGGCTCCCAATTGCCGCCAAACTTCGGTTCAAATCTTCCTCGAAATGTAATGCGGAGATGTGGAAACTTGGACGGCGTCGGCATGAATTTTAGTGAGATTCGTTATGTCGTTCGTTGATTTCTCTTAGAGCGTGTCGAAGATCGCTCTCATCTACCTTTTTCCTTCCTTCAAGAAAACACCGCTTGGCTCCATTTTGTGTTATTTGTACCACTTCGGAGCACGACATTCCATCCATCTCGCGTGAGAGTTCATCCCAAGGAATGCGTGGCTCAATGTCAACTGCCGACAATGTTACCTTTAATAAGCGAAGAATCTCCTCAATGCCTGGCAGGGGCACTTTAAGAACTTCATCAAAACGCCTGAAAAGCGCAGGGTCCAAGGCCGAATCAAGATTCGTAGCTGCTATTACTAGGCCGTCGCCCTTAAATCCTTCAAGCATCTCTAGCAACCCGTTTGTAATTCGCGTCACCTCGCCCACATCATTTCGTTCGGTACGAGATCTCGCTAGGGTATCACATTCGTCCAAAAACAACGCGCATGGCGTGACTAGAGCAGCATCAAAAACCGTTCGGAGATTTGACATCGTTTCACCAAAATATGATGAAAGAAGAGTATCGAAGCGTACCTTGCGAAGTGGTAAACCAGTATTCCTAGCCAGTCGTTCCGCCCCCAGACTTTTGCCGCAACCAGGTGGACCATAAAGCAATATGCGCCGACGTGGCTTGAGTCCGTGTTTTGCTAGTCTAGTGCGCGCGGCAAATTCTCTCTCGATCCTCTGCAATCTATTTTCGACACCTTCAGGCAATACCATCTCATGACGGAGTTGTTCAGTGGCGACATCTTGGACCAGAGGGGATAAGTCCCTGCGGCTAGTTGGAAGTCTAGATAAATGCCCGTGTTTAGCTTGGTCGTTTGATCCTTGTTTCGAGGGCTGAAGGATTTTGGCCAAGTCTTCCGCCACGCGCCCATGCCCCAATTTTGCTTCTTCATCCACGATTCGCTGACACAGTACATCCATGTCGAGCTTTGAACCGGCCTGAATGGCTCGGAACAGACGCTTGAGCAAGGTTGCGTTCATGGCAAGTAGCGAAATACAGGAGGGGAAAGATGTTTGTCGCCGCTTTTATCCATCTAATTCATTGGGGTTACAAGATATACCGGCGTGGGTTTCAAGCTGAATGTTATAAATTGCTCAACTTGAGTGAAAATTTTCATGCCCTCTTGGCATTTCACGTAATCGGGAAAATCAGTCACAGCGACGCAAGATTCAGTAGGCGGCGGCATCCACCAATCGAAATTCTCGGTCCAATACTGCCCGCTGGTGCGCAGCATCGTAGCGGATGGTCATCCACTGCACACCGCCTTGGAGCGTGAGGATGAGCACACGACCGTAAAGCGGGTGCTCGGCGTGCGACTTCGGCAGCTCGGCGGCAATCTCGAACTGGAACTTCGGATCGGTGAGCAGCGCCCCGTCCTCGGTGTGGCGGCCTTCGATGCCAACGACGAAATCCGGGAAGAACGGGTGGCCGTTGTCCAGCATCACTTGCACGCTCCAAGCCTTGTGCGGCAAGTTACGGTGCCACCAGCGCACCGTGCCTTCCGTGTCACCGTCGAGCAAGTCGGCAAATTTTCGTTCCCACGTGGTCAAACCAGGGGGGATGCAGCCGTACATTCCATGCCGGGAGCGCGGCAACGGTTCATCGCTCTCCAGAGTGTCTGGCAACTCTTCCTCGGCTTCCTCCACGACCGCGTGGGTGGCCAGCGCCTTCTTCTTCGCCTCCCGCAGCAACTCGGGCCGGGCAACCAGCAGCACGTTGAGCATCCGGCGCAGGCCCGCCGCGTCCGCGGCCATTTCATCAAGCTGCAACTCACGCAACGTCGCCGCCAGCTTGCCGAGCAACGCCTGGCGCAACGCTTTAGGGTCGAACACCTCGTCACGCGACAACAAATTGTATGCGATGCGGCCCGCTTCCTCTGGGTCCATCGAGGCGTTGGTCAGCTCCATCTCCATCTGCTGGGAGAACACCTCCAACGTACGTTTCTCCACCCGCACCTTTGCTCCCATCGCCTGGATCACATCGCGGTTAGAAAGCAGGAAGCGCCGGGCACAATCCTCCTCCGTGGCAGTGTTGTCAGCGGAAACCACCTGCGTCTTGAACCGCCGGGGCAGGCTGGGGCGCATCGCGTAGGAGTAACGTCCTGCGGGCGTCCGCCGCACGGTGGCCGTGCCGGTGCGCTCCTCGGTCGATGCTGGCTGGGGCGCGAAGGTGAAAGGATCGGCCAACAGCTCCACCATGCGCGTGCTCCCGCCGCCGTCGATGGTGGCTGTGCCCGGTGTCTGCCCGCCTTCGTTCTCGGGCATGGGGAGGAGCGTGTCCGCGAAACTGGTCGTCTCCTGCTCCAGGGCAAAAAGCTGAGTCTGCCCGTCTAAACCGACGACCTGCACCTGCGGCTGCCCGGCCACGCGCACCAACGCCGTCGTAGGGCTGACCTTGGCGTAGGCGGTTTGCAGCCGGTTGATGCGTTGCCCGGCAAGATCCAAGCCTTCCTGCGCCTCGGCGTCGGCCAGAAACACGTAGCCGTAGTTGAGCAGCGGCGGCAGTGTCTTGGCCCGCGCGCGGCCTTGCAGCCGGCGGTGGACCCGCAGGATGCGCCCGACGAGCTGCACGCCATAGTCTTGGTCACGGGCAGCCCGCATGGAAACCAGGATGCTCGCGCGTGGGGCGTCGAAGCCCAGCGCCACCGCCATCTTGAAGATGAGCACCTCGCGGCTCTCGTCGTTCGCCAGCGCGAGCAAGCTGGGGTCGGGTTCCTCGGCGGTGTGCGTGGCAATCTGCGCCTCGGTGAAGCCGTCGGCCATCAACCGCTGGCGTGCTCGGAGGATGCCCGCGGTGGATTCCACCTGCACGAGCATGAGCGGTGTCAGCTTCACACCCAGCGTGCGCAACTCGGCTTTGCAGCGGCGGTGCAGGGCGGCGGCATCCCGCAAAGCCGTCGCCTCGAAGTCCACGAGGCGTTGCTGGTCGGGCGGGGCAAAGTAGGCCACACATTTGACGCCCTCTTTGATGAGCCCTTCCGCCACCGGCTCGTTGCGTGAGATGGTAATGCGATTGAGCTGGGCCAGCCCGAGGTCGCGCTGGAAGCGCGCCACGTCCCGGTCATCCGGCGTGGCTGTGACGACCACGGTGTACTCGGACCGGAGAATGCCTTTGAAAAAGGTCATGGCCTGCGTGTCGGTTTTGCCGCTGAAAAAGGAGTGGTGCGCCTCATCGACCACTACCCCCACGCGCAAACCCTGCTCGCGCACGCCTGAGAGCAGTTCCTCCACGGTGGCGTTGCTCTCGCTGGTGCGATGCACGTTGCGTTGGTCCTTGATCCGCGCCGCCACGCTCTGCCAAGTGGTTACCCACACGTCACCCGCGTGGGTGCCGCCCGGCTGGCGGTCGGTGGCGAGGTCGCGCAGCCGCAAGCCCGGCAACTCAGCGCGGAGTGCGTTGGCCGTCTGGCCGGTGACGCCTTTGAAGGGAGCGAACCAGAACCAGACAACCCGCTCGGTTTCGGCAAAGGCTTCCGCGATGCGCCCGGCCACCAGCGTCTTGCCGGCACCGGTCGGCGCTTCCAAGAGCAGCGTGCCGTGTTGACTGAGCGCGGCATTGCGCCCGGCAGGGTCGTTCCCGGCCACGTCGAGCAAGCGTTGGCACTCCTGGAAGATGGCGAGGCCACTGGCAATCGCGTCCTCTTGGAAGGGGCGGGGAGTAGTGCGGTTCATTAGCCGTTACCTCCGGCGGAAGGACGCAATAAACCAAAGCGCCGGGTGAGGGTTTCCGGGATGGGCAGATGCGAGACGTGGGCCGCGCGGACGTGCTGACGCACGAGTGCCGGTTGCCAAGAGTAGAGCGCCACCGATGAACTGCCTTTGACCGCCGCGCGCAACGCCGGGGCATCCTCGCGCCGGAAGCGCGGCACGTAACAGAGGGCTTCGTCCTCGTCGCCTGCCCACAAGAACGGGCCTTCCTGGTAGGCGCTCAACGTGTCCAGGTGGATGAGCTGGAGGGCGGTCCAAACCTGCGCGTGGCCGATGTCGAGCAGTTCACCTGCGGGAATGGGTTTTGCACGGAGATAAGCAAAGTCCCCGCCCAGACCGGGAACATCCTCGCCGTCGGCACTTTGGTAGCCTTCGATCACGCGGCGCACCCGGACGGCGCACACGTCGCGGCAAAGGTTCTTCTCGGGCTGGTCTTCGGTCTTTTCGGTGCTGGATACGAGGATGCAGCGCCGCCGCCCACCATCGGCACGGTTGAGCTTATGGACGGCGTGGGCCGTGGTGCCGGAACCGGCGAAGAAATCCAGGATCAAAGCGTCTTTGTCGTCGATCACGTAGGTCAGCAACTGCTCGATCAATCCGGTCGGCTTGGGGAAGGAAAACGCCTTGCCGTCTCCGAGGATGTTCCTGATCTCGTTGGTGCCAACCTGCGTGTACGGCCCATCAATGATGGAAAAAGGCTTCGCTCCGCGCTCGTCGCCCGCTTCGCTTTTGAGGTACTGCTTGTAGTTAACGGACCATCTTTCCCGTGACTTGGTGATGACCAGTTCGTCGTTTTCCAGGGCTGTCAGTGCCCGGTCTTTGGACCATTGCCACTGCTTCTCCGGCCAGATTTCCTCTCCTTTGTAGGGGATGGGATAACGAAGGTTCGGGCGGGCGTCCATGCTGGTCGTGGCTAGCGGCTGGAGCCTGTACGGACCGCGCGTCTCGAACCTGGCGTCCCGGCCCTTGTAATATTTCAGGGTGTCAGGGTTCGGGGGAAGCTGGATCGTGCCAAGCTGCTCCTTGGATTGAGCGTAGCAGAGGACGTATTCATGCAGGCCGACAACGTGTTTGGCCTTCGAGCCGCCACCGTAGCTTTTCTTCCAAATGACGGAAGACACCCAGTTGGTTTCCCCGAAAACCTTGTTCATCAACAACCCCAAGTGGAATGCTTCGTTGTCGTCTATCGACACGAAGATGATTCCATCTTGGCGAAGCAGTTCTTTGGCGAGCATCAGGCGATGGAACATGAACTCGCACCAAGTCGAGTGACGCCACGAATCATCGCGGTCCACGAAGTGGTCGTTGTAGACGAAGTCGCGGTTGCCGGTGTTGTAGGGCGGATCGATGTAGATGCACTTGACCTGCCCGGAGTAAGCCATCCTCAGGGCGCGGAGCGCGTCGAAATTGTCCCCCTCAATGACGAGGTTGCGCCACGGCCCCGACCCGCAACTCAGTTCGGGACATAGGTCGAAAGCCACGAAGTCACGGTTGACGGCGGCATCCCGCTCGATCTCGTTGGCTTCCCACACCAAGCCGAAGCGGGTACGCCGATCACGGGCCTCCAAGAGACGAATCAGTTCGTCCTTGTTCAAGTCCGCATATTTTCCTTCGGCAGTCATGTAGATTCCAACCTAGCGAATCGCCGCGAGCTTTGGCAACTGAACCTTCTCTTGATACCTCATTCTCGCGTTCCCCCCTTTAAGGTTGATAAAAAGCATTATCTCCCTTAGAGGAGGGGGGATGAACGCTGAAAACGGCGAATTGGTTGTGGTGGCCGCTGGTGGACGTGAACTCGCCGACGCGAGCTTTTACCAACTTAACGACGTGCCGCCCGAGTTGGAATGGTTCGCCAACATCGCCAACGCGCACACCCGCCGGGCGTACCGCAATGACGTGGCTGGGTTCATGGCGTTCTTCGGGATGAAGGATGCCCAGCAGTTTCGGGAAGTCACGCGCTCCCATCTGCTCGCTTGGCGTAAGCACCTGGAAAAGTCCGGCAGCGGCCCGGCGACGATCCGGCGCAAGCTTTCGGCGCTGGCTTCGCTCTTCGACCACCTCTGCGAGGTCAACGCGGTGACGCACAATCCGGTGCGTGGCGTTAAACGGCCGCGGGCCGAAACCGGCGAAGGCAAAACCCCGGCGATTGCCGATGGACAGGCGCGCAAGCTCCTCGACGCACCGCCCGAAGGCACGCTCAAGGGCAAACGTGACCGGGCGATCTTGGCGGTGCTGTTCTTCCACGGGCTGCGGCGCGAGGAACTGTGCAAACTGCGCGTCAAAGACGTGGAACAGCGCCAAGGCGTGGCGCACCTGCGTGTCCACGGCAAGGGAGGCAAGATTCGCTTTGTGCCGGCGCACCCGGCGGCGCTGGCGCGGATTTCCGATTATCTGCAAGCCTGCGGTCACGGCGACGATGCTGCCGGGGCGTTGTTCCGGCCCGTGAAAAATCCGCGCGAGCGAGGAAAGCTCGACCGCGCGCTCACTCCCGGCAAAGTCGATGAGTGCGTGGTACGGTATTACTCCCGCCGGCTGGGAATCAATGCGGCTGGTTTTGGCCCTCACGTGGCCCGGGCGACGGCGGCCACGCACGCCCTGGATCGGGGTGCGGACATCGCCAAGGTGCAGGAATGGCTTGGACACGCCAGCATCGCCACCACCCGCATCTATGATCGGCGGCGGTCACGTCCGGACGAAAGCCCGACTTTTCGGATGAACTACTGAGCGCGGCGGGTCATCCACCGCAGGGGACGCTCTTTTACATCCACACGGGTTCCAGGGTTGGATCGTCCAGCAAAGCCAGCCGCCGCTCGGGGGCGATCCTGGCAAGCCGGTGGATGGCTGCCTTTGCCTCGGGCAGCCTGCCGAGCGCCACGAACGCTCGCGCGCGTTGGTGCAGAACGGCGGGATCATGTTGGCAGGCCGGTTCCACGGCCGTCAGTTCTTCCAAGGCGGTCTGCGCCGCGCCGAGAGCGAGCCAACCCTCGGCGGCTTGGACCGCGCGCTGCACTCGAAAGTCACATTGGCTCAACCGGTCCATTCTGCTGGAAAATGAGTGCTGAGGTCTGTCGACCGTTTGTGCGCCTGGATCACGCTGAAGGTTCGCCTGGCTTCTTTGGTGGCCGCGAATCGCTCTGCGGAGCGCGGGGGACGATCCGCGTCGTCCGCTTCCCTCAAAGCAAAGTGGTTGCCGTCTTCTCGGCGTGGATTTGCCTCTTGAGTTCCGCGACCTCGTTCTCGGCGAGCGTCGTCAGCCGGACGTTGCGCTTGGCCCGCTCGTTGGCGATGGCGGCAGCCAAGGTGCGAAGATCCCAATTCACGACGGCTTTGGCTGCTTCTCCGATGGTCCAGCCGCAGGCCATCAGGACCTCGCCCATCCGCAGACCATTTGATCGGTGTTCGCGGACGATGGCCTCGTAGAGTTCCGGCGGGTGCGAGAATTCTGGAAGAGGTAAACACATCGCAATCGGGTGTTGAAAGAACGCGATAGGTGGCGGCAGGCGAGCACCTTACCCTCATAATGTCCATGAAACTAACCCAGATCAAGCCGGGAGGACGAGGGTCCTGCCGGTCGCATCTTCGCTCCCCTCGTCGTCTTCGGCCGCGCTGGGCGGCGCTCCTTCTGCGCCGTCCAGGGCAAGCTCAAACATCTTTACGATCACGGCAGGCGTGAGCCAGGCGGGCGGCGGGGGCGGCAGTTTCCAGTGCAGCAGCGGATGCACGACGGACAGGCCGAGTCGTTCGCGCTCCACGGCGATGCGGTTGGCCGGGAGATGCCACGGCATCCGGCTCAAAAGGGCCACGTCGTCGGCAGGCACTTCCAAAGCCAACAGGGTTTCTGTCATGCACGGGACGCTCTGGTCGTGTTCGTGGTAGATGCTCTCCAAGATCGTTGGCGGGTACATGGTGTTGGGTTCAAAGACGCACCTCTCTAATAACCAGATATAGCATAACCAGATAAAGCATAAAGCTGGCCGCTTTTATGCGTGGCAGCGTTGCGTCCCTTCACTCGGCTCCTTACAAACGGTTTTTGCGGGAAATCAAGGCGATGCGCATGGAGGCGCGGCTGACTCAGGAACAGCTCGCCAAGAAACTGCGGCAATCGCAGACTTATGTCTCCAAGAGTGAGAGCGGCGAGCGGCGGCTCGATCTGGTCGAATGGCTGGCCTTCTGCAAAGCGTGCCGTCAGGACCCGAAAGAATTTCTCGACCGGCTCTGAACGTGTTTGTCGTTCCGAACCGTCGCCGTGCATTGTGATTGGGAGACAAACGCACGCCATGTGCCCTGGACTGACGCCACGGCGAATGTCCCAGAACCAGGACCCAGCGGCAAGCCTTTTGGGACGACGATCCGGTCCCAGAAATGGCACATCGCTCCACCGGGTCGGCTCCTCTTCGCAACGTGCTTGCCAGCCGTCTCCGGCGGGCGCGTGAGAAGCTGGGATGGTCGCAGTCCGATCTGGCGCGCGAGCTGCAACTGGTGGGCTGGGACGCCGGGCGCACGCTGATCACGAAGATCGAACTGCGCGAGCGGTGCGTGACGGATTACGAACTGATCGTGCTGGCGCGGGTGCTTTCGGTCGGCCTGGATGACCTGACGCGCGGTGCCTACAAGGAAGCCCTGCGCATGGCGCAGCCCGGCGGCGGGTCCACGCCGTAGCGGCTTGGCCTTTTC
The DNA here is from genome assembly GCA_937873255.1 of uncultured Verrucomicrobiota bacterium. Lineage (GTDB taxonomy): Bacteria > Verrucomicrobiota > Verrucomicrobiia > Chthoniobacterales > SZAS-18 > CAHJWO01. Next base: position 21,477 of record CALMVM010000289.1, read on the forward strand.
AGTGAAAATCATGGGAAGAAACTCCCGTGGTCAATGGACAGGCGAGCCGCTCGATCCGCGTGGCGCGCACCAGCGGCAGGCCCTGGCGGGTCTGGGCGATGCCGGTGATCTGGAGGAATTTCTCCTGGGTGGCCGTTAGACGCGCCCGCTCGAAGAGGTCGGGCGGCACCACCGCGTTCGCCACGCCGGACTCGTCTTCGAGCGAGATGAACACGAATCCTTTGGCCGTGCCGGGGCGCTGCCGGCAGATGACCACCCCGGCAATCGTGATTTCCTCGCCGTGGACGGCGCTGGCGATTTCGTCCGCTCTCCACACCTCGGGCAACTGAGCGCGCATCAGGCGCATCGGGTGTGGACCGGTCGTCAGCCGCTGCGTGCGGTAATCCGCCTGCATCCGCTCGACGGCGTCCATGGGCGGCAAGGGCGCGACGCTCTTGTCCTGCTGCACCGGCTCGAAGCAAAAGGTCAGATTTTCTTCGTGGGGTAAATCTCGTTCCACCGCCCACAGCGCCGCGCGGCGGTGGCCGCAGAGTTCGTTGAGCGCCCCGAGCCGGGCCAGCGCGCGAAGTTCGCTCTTCGGCAACCGGGTGCGCTCCCGGAAATCACCGAGCGAACCAAACGCTCGAAGCTCCCGCTGCCGGATGAGGGTTGCGGCGTGTTCCTGGCGGATGCCTTGCACCTGGTTGAACCCCAGACGCAAGACATCGTCGGCTTCCACCGTGCATGGCCACTGGGAGCGCTGCACGCACACCGGCCGGATTTTGAGGCCGTGCTGCCGCGCGTCCCGGATCAACGTCGGCGGACCGTAGAATCCCATCGGCTGGTTGTTGAGCAGTGCTGCGGTAAATTCGGCCGCGCGGTGCACCTTCAGATAAGTGCTGGCGTAGGCGAGCAGCCCGAAACTGATCGCGTGGCTTTCTGGGAAGCCGTACAGCGCGAAGGACTGGCTCATCTTGACGATCTCCTCGACGCCGGCGGGCGACACGCCTTCCGCTTGCAACGCCGTCCGCAGCTTCGCCTGGATACGCTCCAACCGCGTGAGATCGCGCTTGTAATTGAGCGCCCGGCGCAACTCGTCCACTTCCGCGCCGGAAAACCCGGCGAGCGTCATGGCGATGCCCATCATTTGTTCCTGAAAAAGGCAAATCCCGAGCGTGCGCTCCAGGATGGGTTTGAGACGCTCGTCCAGGTAGGTAACGGGTTCCAGCTTCGCCCGCCGCGCCAGGTAGGGATGCATCAGGCCGCCCTCGATGGGGCCGGGGCGCACGACGGCCACCTCCACGACGACATCGTAGAAGGAGCGCGGTTGGAGCCGGGCGAGCGTGGCCATTTGCGCCCGGCTCTCGATCTGGAACACCCCGACGGTGTCGCTGCGGCACATCGCCTCGAACGTGGCCGCGTCGTCCTTGGGCAGATGGGCCAGGTCGATCTCCCGCCCCCGCGTGCTGCAAACCTCCAGGGTATCCTGGATCACGGCCATCATACCGAGACCGAGCAGGTCCACCTTCACGATGCCCAAATCCTCACAGTCGTCCTTGTCCCACTGGATGACGGAGCGCCCCGGCATCGAGGAATTCTCTAACGGCACCACGCTATCGAGGCGGTTTTGACAAAACACCATGCCCCCGGAATGCTGCCCGAGGTGGCGCGGCAAGCCGCGCACCGTCTGGAAAAGTTCCAGGCACGCCTGTGCGCGGGGATGCGCTTGGTCCAGGCCTGACTGCCGGAACTGGTCCTGCAATTCGAGGGTGTGCGGGAAATCTCCCGAATGGAACAAGCTGGAAAAACGGTCCAGCATGTCGGCCGGCAGATTGAGCGCCTTGCCGATCTCGCGCATGGTGCTTTTGCCCCGCAGGGTGATGACGTTGGCCGTCATGCCGACGCCGTTGCGTCCGCAACGCCGGTACATTTCCTGGATGACCTTTTCCCGGCGCTCGCCGCTGGGCAGATCCAGGTCGATGTCCGGCCAGGCTTTCCGGCCCCCGGCGGCACCCCGATTCTCGTTGAGGAAACGCTCGAAGAGGAGGTTAGATGCGATGGGATCGACCGCCGTGATTCCCAGACAATAGCAGACGGCCGAGTTGGCGGCGCTGCCGCGGCCTTGCGCGAGGATGCCGTTGGCCGCGCAAAAACGCACGATGTCCCACACCATGAGAAAATATCCCTCGAACCCGAGTTCGGTGATGAGCGCCAACTCCCGTTCGAGCTGGCCGCGTACTTTCGCGTCGAGGCGGTCGCCGTAGCGGTGCCGCGCGCCTTGGAACATCATTTCGCGCAGGAAAACGTCGGCCGGTTTTCCGTCCGGCGTTTCGTAGCTTGGGAATTCGTACCCGAGCGACGGGAAGGCAAATTCCAGTTCCTCGGCCAGCCGCGTGGTGTTGGCGATGGCTTCGGGCAGGTCGGCAAAAAGCGCCTGCATCTGCGCCGGGGACTTGAGCTGCCGCTCGCCGTTGGCCGCCAGCGCCGCCCCGGCGGCGTCGAGGTGCGTGTGCAGCCGCGAACACGAGAATACGTCCACGACCCGGCGGCCCTCGGCCTCGGCGTAGAGGACGCCGTTGGTAGCAAGCAGGCGGGTGCCGACCGTGCGCGCCAATTCAACGAGCCGGGCGTTGAGCCAGCGTTCACCCCGCTGCAAGTGTCGCTGCACCTCGACGTACACGTTTTGGACGCCAAAGAAGAAAACCAGCCGGCGCAAAGCGGCTTCCGCCCCGGCAAAATCTTGCCTGAGCAACGCTGCGACCACCGGCCCTTCCTCGTCGCCGGTCAGACACGCCACCCCGGCAGCGATCTCCGGCAGTTCCTCCCAAAGAACAGCGCTCTTGCCCTTGGGGGAGCGCAGTTTCGCGCGGGTCAATAGACGGCAGAGGCTCTGGTAACCGCTTGCGTGGCGGACCAGGACCGGCAGCACGCTGCCATCCTCCATCGTCAGCTCGCAGCCGTAGATCGCCCGGATGCCAGCCTGTTCTGCGGCCTGCCAGAAGCGCGGGCTGCCGTAGAACCCGTCGCGGTCGAGCAGCGCGAGCGAGCAAAGTTCCATCTCGGCCGCCCGCGCCGCAAGAACATGGGGCAGGGAAGCGGCGCGCAGGAAGCTAAACGCGCTCCGGGCGTGCAATTCGACGTATCCATCCCTCGCCGTGTTTCCCATGGGATTTGCAAGCTTCCGCTTTTGCCGCCGGGCGCAAAGGTCAGTCGTACACGCCCAGCATCCACCAGTGGGCCTGCCGGTGGTTGGCTAGCCGGTACAGGCCGCCGCGCGCCAGCTCCACGTCCCATTCTTCCCAGCGCCACGCGGCGTCCCGGTCCCACCAGTTGCCATCCAGCCGCCAAGGGCCGGTGCTGGCCCGGATCGCCCCTTCCACCTCCCGGGCTTGCAGCCACGCGGGTTTTTCGTCGGCGTTCGCCACGGTCGCTTTCCACGGTGGCCGGTATCGGCGCAGGCCGAGGCCCAGCGGTAGGATGCCGGGGATCATCGGCGCAAACGATGGTTTTCCGCGCGGCTTTTCATTCGCGAATTCGGGTGGCTCCAGGCAAAAGCGGTTGGGGCGGTGGGTGGGCATTCGTTGCGGGGTGCCGACGTGCTCCGCGCCGACGATGCCTTCGAGCCGGGCCAGGGTCTCCGAGAAACCGTTCGGATCACGCAAACTGCCCTCCCACAGACGGGTCTGGTGGTCACGCGGGGTGCTTGGGCAAGCACGGAGCCGGAACCCGTTTACCCGTGAGGCGGTTTTGAGGGTGTCGAGGTAGGTAGCCGCGATGCGAAAGAGCACGTCCACCTCGCACGTCGGGGCCGGGAGGCGGATCGTGCGTGCGAGCGTCGTCCGATCTTCCAGGTCGAGGATGATCTCGATGGCCCCCACCAGGAGCAGGTCTGCCCGCAGCCGCCGGGCCAACTGTTCCAGGGAACGCCGCAGACGAAAGAGCACGGGTTCGAGGGTGTCCACGCCACCCTCGAATTCCGTCAGTTCCTCGTAGGTTTCGCCCGCGCGTACCAAGCGCAGCGGCCGAAAACTGCCGCCGTCGGCGCGGTCCCAAAGCGCTAAGCCTTCGACGCCCAAGCGTTCGGCCACCTGCTGGCGGTCCAGGGCACGCAAGTCGCCCACCCGTTGGATGCCCCAGTCGTAGAGCACGTCCAGGATAGGTTCCGAAGGACCCAGCACCATGACGGGCAATTGCGCGAGGCTTTGCCGGGAATCGTCGGTGATGAGGACAGGACGCGCGAGCTGCGCCGCCTGGAGGCTGGCGTCGGGCGTGGCCGCGATACCGACCTGCGCCTGCAAACGCAGGAGCCGCAGTTCTTCCACCAAATCCCACGCCCAAGACGCGTGGTCCAGTTCGCCGTGCCGACGCAAATCGAGGGTGCAGCAGCCGCTTGAGGTGTTTTCCAGATACGGCGAGGCCCGCTCCGCCGCCTGGAGCAAGGCGGCGGTCGCCACCGCTTCCTGCCGCTCGTTACGGCGTCGAAACACGAGGTCCGGGCACCGCGCCTGCGCCTGCGGCACGCTCATGCCGACGCTGACGCCGGCGCACTGCGCCGCGACGTTACTCTGCCGGATAAAGGGAACGCCGCTGCCGGCGGCGTCACTCAAAAGGACGGCGGGCGTGGACCCGAGATCCGCTTCGGCGCGTGAAGCGCATTGCAGCTCGAAGTCCGGGATGAGCACGGCCGCGTACATACAAACGAAAGGGTCTCTAACCAGCCATGAAGGAAGCGATTTGGGCCTGGTGCCCGAAGCATGGAGAAGAGCGGGCGCGCACGGTTTCCATGTGCAGGCTGGCGGTGAGCTGATCGCGCAACAGGTCCAGCGCGGGCAACCCGAACATCCGGGTCAGGCGCACCGTGCAGGCGGCGCTTCCCACCACCGGAGTCGGGGTGAAGACGAGGGCCACGCAGCCGTTGTTCTCGGCGACTCGCTGGAGGCGATACCAGTAGGTGGAGGCAATGGCGCGCACCTGCCGCTCCGTGCACATCATCAGGTCGAGCACCACCAGAGGCAGGTTGTTGTCCCGGCAAAGCAGGTCGGTGGCTTTGATGGCCTGCTCGGGCTCGTGGCAGCGCACCCAGAGCAACGCCGACAACTGCTCGTTGGAAAGGCCGTCGGGATCGAAGGAATCCCCTGCGTCCACCAGCGCCAGGTGCTTCCTGGCGACGTAGGTGGATTCAACGAGGGCTTGGATGATCGTCTGGCTGCCCATGCCGTGCCTCGGGCAGACGACTTCCGTCAGGGCCGCCTCCGGCAACCCGCCGTCCAGGCACCGGTCAAAAGCCTCGATGCCCGTGGACCGCCGCGGCTGGGCGGGTTGCTCCGCCGCCGGGGGAAACTTCTGGGCGAGCAGCGCACGCAACTCGATAATTTTCTGCCCCGGCGCTTCTTCCGGGTGGCGGGAAAGAAGCGATTGGGGTAGCATAGTAGTTCAAACGAACTACTACAGGCAAAAAGCTGCCTCGCAAACAATAAATTGCGTGGGGGCAGGTTCCTGGATATAAGTTCTTTTGAGCTTGCCTTGGACTTTCCATTGCGCTCTATGACCGCGAACCCCGCATCTTTGACTGCCCATCAGGCGAAGGTGTTGCGCTACCTCGAAGAGCAGCGCGACGCCACGGGCCTGATGCCGTCCACGCGCGAGGTGCAGGCGCATTTCCGCTTTGCCAGTCAAAGCCAAGCGATGTCCGTGCTGCGGGCGCTGGAACGAAAAGGAGCCATCGAGCGATTGCCCAGAAAAGCGCGCGGGGTGCTACTTTCTGGGCGGCGCGGCCACCACGGTCCGAGGGCGGCCTCGATCCCTGTTCTAGGAACGATCCCTGCCGGGCAGCCGGTCGATGCGACCGAGAACGTCCTCGGCTACATCGAGGTCGATCCAAGGTTGTTCGGCTCACCGCCCGAGGCGATGACGTTTTCTTTGCAGGTCCGGGGAGACTCCATGATCGGCGCTTCCATCCACGACGGCGACTACGCGGTCCTTCAATCGACCGAAAGCCGCTTACCACATCCAAACGACATCGTGGCCGCCTTGATTGACGGCGAGGCCACTCTGAAGCGTTATCTGGTGTTGGAAGGCGTACCGTGCCTGAAGGCGGAGAATCCCAAATATCCGGATTTGATTCCCGCGCGAGAGCTGTTGCTACAGGGAGTTTACTTGGGTTTGCTGCGGGGCATCCGCCATATCATCGCTGCCTAAGCTCCGTCGGATGAGGCGGCGGGTTCTCGACTTTTCTGCATCTCCTGTTCGCTTGCTGCCAATTGGCGCTTGCCCATTTGCAGCGCGGAACCGAGATAACTCGCCAACCGTCCATGAATAAAACGAATCAGGAAAGTTGGGAGGAGATCGTTCGCACCGCGCATCTCCTGCGGGTATCGGAGCCGACACTCGAATCCATGGAAGCCGGAGCTGCTGGAGTGCTTCCACCCGAAAAAGTGGAGTTGCCTGTCCACTATGTGTCAGATGCGATGATTTTGACCGAACTGATCCTTTCGCTTGAAGCTCGCGGTCCCAAGATCTCTGGACCTTGAGGCAAAGGTGTTCGCCATCGAGTCTCGCTGACCTTCGCTCGGCTTGATGATCCCGGTGGACAAACGGCAGACCGTTTGGAGCTATGCCCTTAACGCCCGCAGTCGTTCGCTTTTTCCCTCGCCTTCGCCTGTTTCGGCACCTTCGGAACAATGGATGTCGCCGCTTTGAAGCTGACGGCGGCTCCATCCAGGTGGCCCGCCTGGGCCTCGCGCGAGATTTCCAACATCGTCTCACGCGGGATCGATTGGAAGTCGATCCGGTACCCTGCCTGTTTGGCGATGTCGCCGAGCATCACACGTTGCGTGCGGCCGTTGCCTTCTCTGAAAGGGTGGAGAGCGTTGATTTCTCCAAAGTAGTAAGCCAGCCGATCACAAAAGCCGTCCTGCGAAAGGGAACGAAGCATGTTCTCCTGACGGAGTTGATCGAAGATCCGCTTGCCTTCCGAGGCGATGAATTCGTGACGGCAGAACAGGCTCGCGCCTTTGCTCATGGAAACGGTTCGTAATTCTCCCGCCCAAGAATACACGTCACGAAAGATGTGACGGTGGATATCGCGTAGATGGTCCAGATCAAACTTCCCCGCGACGGGCCGGCGCTGGATCTGATCGAGCCGGAGGACGGTGATCCGAGCTTCTGCCTTCGACAGGTCGGCTTGGGCGCGAAAACCGAAAGAATTCTGGAGAACGTCCGACTGCGAATAGCAGTAGGGGTCTTGTTCGCTCACGCGGAGCCGCTTCTTATCTTCTGAAGCGTGTTCTCAATCGCTTTTTCGAGCGTGATCTCTCCGCGAATCCAAGCGTCGGCCTCCGCGTCGTCTTCCGGTGTCAGGAAGCCATCCAAGCCTTCCAAGCGCAGGCTGTGACGCGAATCCTCGTGGATCGCCCGTCTCGACCGCATCTCTTCTTCCGAGATCGGGGGAAGGGATCGGTCGGGTGTGCTCACAGGGAAATATTATGCCGAAATCGTGAACGTCTCGCAAACCTATACGCCATTATTTTCGCATCGTGGCGACGGCTCGCAGGGCCGCGTTTTTGACAGCGTTTCCACCGCTGGCAGCAAGCGAAGTACCTCCCGTAGCTACGGCTGCGATGCCCTGTGCTGTGAGACTAGCTGCCCCCGTCAATGTGCCCATCGCGCTACCGGGTGCGCCGATGTGATTATGGGAAACGAGACCAGCTACCATGGCGGGCACTTTGTCTACGAGCATGGCCACAATCACAAGCAGCGCCAGAGTGGAAAGGGCGTTGTCAATTTGCCCCATGTCTGCATTCATGGCGTTAGTGACCAACTGAATCGCTGTGTTCATCAAAAGATTCAGCGTGAACAGCCTCAAGCCAGCCGCGATCACGGCTTTGTAGTAGCTGATTGCCATCTCGGAGGTGTACTTCGATCCGCCGAAACCCAATACAAAGATTCCGGCATACACCAACGTTAATGCGGTGATTCCAGCAATGATGATGGTCACGACGAGGTAGCAGCCAAGCACGACGCCGATGATTGCTATCAACGACCATAGGAGCGCCATCTTGGGGTCCCAAAGGCTCACGTTGCTAACCGCTTGGTGGCTGAAAGCGAGAGCCAACTGCAATACCGTGTTGCCTTGGCCAGCCCCGCCCCCACCTCCAACGGTGGCTCCTGCCTGTTGAAGGCTGGTGACTATCGAAGCGGCTATTGTCGTACCGTTCGTCAGCAGCCAGTAGAAAAATCCTGTTGTGATGATGAACCGGACCAATTCCGCGAAAAAATCCATCATGTCAGCTTTTCGCAAAGCGAGCATTGCGCCCGTCCAAACGAGGGAAATCGCTGCCAGCGACCAGAACAATCGTTCTGCGTAAGCCTCGATTTGGGTTCCGAACCCTTTGATCGCGTTTGCAAATTGACTTGTTACCTGCGAACCGATGTCCGTTCCCTGCCCGTAAGCCATCGATCCAAAGCAGAGCAAAACCAGGATTGTCAGCGGGAAGGCTTTCCGCATCAGTGCTGGTCCTCGGGCTTCGGTGTGGGCGATGCCGGCGTCCCCATGGACAAGTCTAGGGGGACTGGAGTGTAGTTCCCGGCATTCGCTTGGGTTCCCTGCTTTGTTTTCTCACGTTCAGCCTGCAACTTCGCTTTCTCGGAGTTGTCGCAAGCTGCCATAGTGACGATGCAGAAAACTGCTAAAGAGATGAGGAGATAGCGGTTCATTTGCGGCGCATTCAAGTTACTGCATTGAGAAGTTTAGTGGGGCCGCGGTGTAGGCACCGGCGTTGACACGCATACCGTTTTGCGTTGCAGCGGCCTCTGCGGCTTCCTTATTCGCCAGACTCGCATTGCGTGCGGTGGTCGCATCGGCGAGGTGGACAAGCAGCCCACGCAATTGCTGCAACTGCGCGACCTGTGCGCTGGCGAGCTGCATCCCGGCCTGCAACGCCTGGAGTTCACCGGAAGCTCCCTGCGCGCTGGCGGTCATCTTGCTCAAGACGGCGGCATCGTGGGCCATGTTCGCGTTCTGGGCGGACAGGTTCTGCACGACGGCCCCGTAGGAGGCGATTTCCGTGGCTGAACCATTGGCCATGCTCTGGCGGTAAGCCACCAGCGTGGGCGGATGCTGGTTCCACTGTGCCTGGGTCTGAAACTGCGTGAGGAAACTGTTGTAGGCCCCGGTGGTGCCGTTGACCGTGCCGACCAACTGGTTGAGCGACGTGCTGGCGTCCGCCCACTTGTAAGTCCCAAGCGCCTGTAAGTTCTGGAGCTGCGCTTGGTATTGCTGGAGCTGGGTCTCGTACTGCTGCACCTGCTTGGCGTACTGGGTGACCTGCTCGGCGTAGCTCATCACGTGCGAGCCTGCCGTGATGGTGGCCTGCACGGTGTTGAGCGGGTCGGTGACAACGTATTGCGCCCGCGCCTGCTGAGCGTGGGAAAGCCAGCCCGCGCCGAGGAGGAATGCGGCGGCCAAGGAATGTGTTCTGCGATGGGTTTTCATTTTGGAGTTTAGCGGCTAAACCAACGTGGAATTCACTTTGCCAGGCGGTACTGGAAGTCCTGGTACGGGGTCATCTCGAAGTCTTTGACCACCAAAATATTGAACCGGTAACCCGGCCGGATTTTGATGGTGGGTGCGACGTTGAGGTTCTTTTGGATCATCTGGGCGATGACGTTGCCAAACACGTTGCCGAGCGACTGGCTCAGGTTTTGTTGCAGCCCGTTGTTGCTGTAGGCGGAGGCACTCAGGTTGGCGTTGGCCGCCGGCACGCTCTGCGCCAACTGCTGGCTGTAGGATACCCCGCCCACGACAGCGGAGAGCAGGATGGCGGAGCCGAACGTACGCAGGTAATGATTGTCCACCTGGTCGGCGAATCCGGCGTACCCTCCCCCGTCGGTGCCCGGCTGCGAGCCCACGTCCAGCGCGCGGCCGTCGGGAAAAATGATCCGCTGCCAGGCAATGAACACCCGGTCCTGGCCGTAGCCCACGTTGGCCGAGTACGCGCCGACCAGGCGGCTGCCTTGGGGCAGGAGCAGGTACTGGCCGGTCGGCGTGTCGAACACGTTCTGGGACACCTGGGCGATGATCGTGCCGGGCAGTTCGGAATTGACGCCGGAGATGAGGACGCCCGGAATGACGCTGCCGAAGAAAAAGAAAAAAAACAACTCATTCTACAACCTATCATTAATCAACAAACGGTGCGGATTGACCGCGTCGAATTGGCTCAAACCCGTAAGGTCGGCCTGGGGC
>CALMVM010000290.1:0-2767 GCA_937873255.1 uncultured Verrucomicrobiota bacterium
GTTGCCGACCGAAGCCGTCGAGGCTGCCGCGCGCGTCAAGCCGACCTCCTATTTCGGTAAGATCGCCCAGGTCTTCCGCGCCACGTACCGCGAGGCCCGCCGCCGCATGCAGCTTTCCACCGTGGATTCGCGCCTGCGTGCCGCGCGCGAGACCGAGACGCCCAAGGCGTATTTCCACGTCGGGCTCGCGTCGTACCGCGCGCAGGCCCTGCCGGACTCCTTCGGCCCGCACTACGCCCAGATCGCCGACCTCGAAAACCGCCTCGTCGGCGCGCGCCAGCAGGTGTTCGTCAACGCCCAACGCGGCGTTGCGCAGGGCCAGGCCGAAGTCACCGCGTACGAGGGCCACCTGCGCAACGCCTTCACCGCGCTCGGCGCTGCCGCCGCCGGGTTCAACCGCGCCGCCATGCCCCCCGGCACCTTCGATGTTCTCGTGCCCGTCGAGCAGACGATTGCCACGCTCGAAAAACAGCACGCCATCCTCGCCGCCGACGCCACCTCGCGCGCGCAACTCTCCGAACTCCTCGGTGAACTGCGCCACGACACCGCCGAGGGTCTGCGGCACGCGGGTTCCTCACTTTCCAACATGGTCAGCGGCGGCAACGAACCTACCGCCGAGGAGGCCGCCCGCTTCGTCCTGCCCGACCGCGTACCGCTCAAGGACCGCACCACCATCGGCCGCGACCCGCGCAGCGACCTCGTTTTGCCCGGCATCAACGTCTCGCAAAATCACCTCGAAATCCTCCGCCAAGGCAACGACTTCGTCGTGCGCGACCTCATGTCCACGCTCGGCACGTTCCTCAACGGCCAGCGCATCACGCAGCCGACGATCATCCGCGAGGGCGACCGTCTGCGCGTGGGCAAGACGACGTTCGCCCTGTACGAGAACGCGCTCCTGCCGTCCTCCGAAAAGAACAACACCCGCATCACCGTCCAGAACCTGACCAAGACGGTGATCTCGCTCGACACCAAGCAGCCGCTCAACCTGCTCGAAAACGTCAACCTCGTCATCGAGCCCAAGGAATTCGTCGCGCTGCTCGGCCCCTCCGGCTCGGGCAAGAGTACCTTCATGGACGCCATCAACGGCCGCCGCCGCGCTTCCAGCGGCAAGGTGATGGTCAACAGCGACGATTTTTACGAGTCCTACCAATACTACCGCCGCGCCATCGGCTACGTGCCGCAGCAGGACATCGTCCACATGAGCCTGACGGTGCGGCAGGCGCTCCGTTTCTCCGCGCAGATGCGTCTGCCCGCCGACACCGCCCCGGAAGAGGTGGAAGGCATCATCACCAACGTCATCAAAAAACTCGGCCTATCCGAGCGCGCCCACACGCGCATCTCCAACCTCTCCGGCGGACAGCTCAAGCGCGTGAGCCTCGGCGTCGAACTCATCTCCGACCCGAGCTTGTTGTTCCTCGACGAAGCCACTTCCGGGTTGGACGCCGGCACGGAGGGCAAGATGATGACGCTCTTCCGCAAGATCGCCGACGACGGCACGACGGTGGTGTGCATCACGCACAACGTGGAGAACGTGTCGATCTGCAACATGGTCGTCGTGTTGGTGCGCGGGCGGCTGACGTACTACGGCCCGCCGGCGGAGATGCCGGGGTACTTCGGCGTGCAGAAGATCAGCGACGTGTACGACGTGCTCGAAGGCCAGCCGGCCGAGCAATGGGCGCAACGTTACGAAGCGTCGGAACTTTACCGCAAATACGTCGCCGGCCGCATGCCGACGCGAGGCGTACCCGTGACAAATCCGGGTCAGCTTGCCCCCCCGCCGCCGCCGCCCGTGCCGGTGAACATGCCGCCCGTGCCGACGAACATGCCCCCGGTTCCCGGCGCGCCGCCGCCGATCCCGGGTGCGCCGCCGCCCATTCCCGGCGGGCCGACGATGGCCCTGCCCCCGCGCGGCGGCCAGAGCCAGACGGCCGAGTTGCGCGCCGGCCGGGACCCGCGTCAGAGCGGCACCAATTTCCTGCGCCAATTCAACGTGCTGCGCAAGCGTTACACGGTCATCACGCTCCAGGACCGTAAAAATCTGCTCATCCTGCTCGCGCAGGCCCCGATCATCGCGCTGCTCGTCGGCCTGGTGTTCCACAGCAAGGACGCGGGGGCCAGCCGGCTCATCATTTTCCTGATGATTATCTCGGCCGTGTGGTTCGGCTGCTCGAACGCGGCGAAGGAAATCGTCAAGGAACTACCCATCTACAAACGCGAGCGCGCCATCAACCTGGAAATCCTGACTTACCTTCTTTCCAAGATCGTCGTGTTGAGCGTTTTGTGTGCGTTCCAGTGTCTCGCCCTGGTGGCGGTTATCATGCTGTTCACCAAGGTGGACGTGACGTTCCTGTCGTCGTTCTTCATCATCTATCTGACGTGTCTGACGAGCATGATGATGGGTCTGGTCGTGTCGTCACTGGTGGACAACACCGACAAAGCGAACGCGATCACGCCGCTGTTGTTGATCCCGCAGGTGATCCTGGCGGGTTCGATCATTCCGCTCGACGGCGCGGGCGAATGGATCGGGAAGATCTTCATCGTGTCCTTCTGGTCCTTCGACGCGATGTGTCATCTGCCGGACCGGGTGTATCCCGCGCCAAAGGAAAACGTGCCGTTGGACATCTTCATGATCTTCGTGATGCTCGTGGCCTTCGGGTTCCTGGCGATCTGGGGCCTGCGGCGCAAGGATACGGTGTGACCGAAAAGCCCCGGCAGGGGCGTAAGATCTTGGCCCACGGCGTGAGCCGTGGGGCATCGTACACACAAA
>CALMVM010000290.1:2777-4151 GCA_937873255.1 uncultured Verrucomicrobiota bacterium
CGGGGGGGGGGCCGGGGTGCTCACCCGATGTTGCCCCGGGGTCCCACCTGGGCCATAGTGATTACGCCCCTGCCGGGGCTGCCAGACCATCCGTGCGGCCGAAGAATGTAGGGGAGAGACGTTCGAAAAGTCGTCGGACCTCGGTTAGAACCTCGTCACGATCCCAACGAAGGGTTGGTAGTCCGGCGCGTCGGCCGACACGCCGAAATTACACCCGGCGTCGAACTGCAAATTTTCCCACGGACGCCAGCGCACGCCCACGTCCACCTGCCGCGCGTCCGTCGAGCCGGGGCCGGTCACGAGCGTATCGTAGTATTCCAGGTAAAGCTGCACGCGGTCCTGCTTGCGGAAAAGATTGTGGTAGAGCGTCACGCCGCTGACGAAGCCGAACTCGTTGTCCGTGTCGGCCATGTTGCGCACGATGGCGGGCTCCGCGTTGACCGTCGCGCTGAAACCCAACGGCAGCTTGAACGCCACGCAAAAAATGATGTCGCCCTGCACGTATTCGGAATCGATGTGATGGCTCTGCGTCGGCAGGACGATCTCCGGATCGATGGAGAATGAAAACTTCTCGCTGTCGTTGCCGATCAACACGAGGCGCGTGCGCACGGTCAGGTTGGTTGACCCGATGAGGTCGCTGTCCGAACGCTTGCCGCCGGTGCCGAGTTTGCGGGTGCGCGTCTCGTCGAGGCCGCTCCAGACCAGTTCGAGTTCGACGTTGTTGGTCAGCCCGGCGCGGACGTGCGTGGACTGGAAATAATTCCAGGTGTCCGTGCGCATGGCCCCCAGGCCCAAAGAATAGGCGACGCCCGTTTCGAGGTAAAAATGCCCGGCGTCCACCGAGTGCGGCCCGGTCGTCTGGTCCGGACGGCTGGAACTGAACGGACGCAGCAGATCCTTGGGCGTCGGGTTGAAGAGGTTGTACTGGCTCTTGTCCGTGCGCGGGAGCGCGGACGCGGAAGGTTTCGGTTGGTCCTTTCCGTCTGCCCCGTCATTGTATCCGTCGATCCCGACGAGACCGTCCGCCGCGCGGGCCGGCGCGGATGGGAACGACAGGCCGAAGCCAAGAAAAATAGCGCACGCCAGGGAGAGTCGGGGAAGCGTCGGGGATCGCATGATTGGCGTCGATGTTAACCGCCAACCTCGCGCAACCCAAGCAGAAGATGGCCAGAAAATATCGTCGGGCAGACCCCCGAGAGTTGACCGCGTTGCGCCCGGTCATTTCGCGGCTGGCCGGGAAGTCGTTTTGCCGCGTAGATTGCGGGGGGGACCTCCTTCCCTCATGAACAAACCGATGGCATCCCTGATCACGGCGACACTCTTCCTTGGTGTCGCCGCGCACGGCCAGATCCCGCCCAATATGTCCACCCCGCC
>CALMVM010000291.1:0-6836 GCA_937873255.1 uncultured Verrucomicrobiota bacterium
GCGGCGGAAACGGTCGGCGGGGTGGGTTCCTGGGCCGAGACGAACGGCACGGCGAGGAGGATGGCAAACAGTGGAGCGGCGGCGCGGAGGGAAGAAGCGAAAGACATGGTGGAGTTGCGGGGCACGGTAATGGACAAACGGATCGACGCCACGCTCAAATTTGAGCGGGACGCGGGTTGTGAAAAAGAGGCCGCGTCGGCGGCCGGTCGTTCTGGCATTTGGTAGGGATGGCTCTCCGAGCCGTCCGTCGATTTTTCGGCGAGGCTCTCCGTGCGCACGTTGTTTATCCAAGCCAATCGACGGACGGCTCGGAGAGCCATCCCTACCAGTTGATTGGATGCCGCTGCGCGCCGACATCTCGCGCTTGCTGCGTCTGGAGAAATCATCCACGCTCGGCGCGCCATGACTCTCACGACCTTCCTGCCCCGCGAATCGACCCTCGCCGCCGCCCGGCGGTGGGTTTTTCCGACGTTGGTCGCGTTGGCGGCCGTGGCCATCGTGGTGCGCGTCGTCGCGTTTTTCGTGCTGCCCAACGTCGACGGCGACGCCTATTGCTACCTCGAAAAAGCCCGCGAACTGCGCGCCGCCATCCTCGCGTTCACCCTGCGTCCGTCGGACCTGTTCTTTTTCTGGCTGCCGCTTTATCCGCTGGCCGTCGCGGTCGTCTCGCTCGTGTTCCCGGGCACGGGGCATTTGATGTTCGTCGGCAAGCTCGTCTCCGCCCTGTCCGGCCTGACGGTCTGCTGGCTCGTCTACCGCCTCCTCGCGGCGATGACCGGCCACCGGCGCGTGGCCGTCCTCGGCGCGCTGCTCGTGGCGCTCGACCCGTGGCAATTGCTCTATTCGTCCAATTCCATGACCGAGGTGCCTTTCGAGGTGCTCGTGTTCGGTGCGCTGGAACGCACGGTTGCCCGGCGCTGGACGGCGGCATCCGTTTTGTTGGTGTTCGCCGGGTTCGTGCGCATCGAGGCGTGGGGGTTGGCGGCGCTCGTGCCCGTGGCGGCGTTCCTCGTGGACCGCAAAATCAAGATCGTGCCCGTCCTGCTGGTGTTCGTCGCGCCGGCGGCGTGGCTGGCGATCACGTACGCGTCGAAGGGCGACGTGCGCGCGTACTTCACCATCCGCAATGCCTACGTCGCCGAGTACCTCGCTTACGCGCCCGAACGCCAGCACCTCACGATGAAATGGGCGGCGTGGGATTTCGCCAACCTCTTCCAGGGGGCGTGCCTGCCGTTCATGGTGGGCGCGGCGGCGGCGGGGGGATTTCTCGTGCGGAGCGTCGTGCGCGGGCAGCGTCCGGCGGGGATGTTCGGCGCGCTGGCTTTGGCGGCGGTGTACGGGTTTTTGCTCAGCTTCCTGCTGGCGGCGTGGGTGACGCGTTCGCAGCCTGTTTTCTGGGTGCGCTACGGGTGCATCTACCAGCCGCTCGGCGTCTGCCTGACCCTGTGGTGGCTGGCGGTGGGCACGCAATGGCCGGTGCGCTGGCTGGCGGCGGTGGTCCTCGGGTGGACGACCCTCGGCCACATCGCAGGAGAGTCGGTGGTGGTCAACCTCATGGGCGGCAATCTCCTTTACCAACGCCAGGCCGCCGCGCTGCTGGCTTCCCTGCATCCCAACCGCGTTTTTTGCGACAGCATCTCGCTGCGCGTCGAGGCCGACCTGATGCCCGACCACGCCTGCGACAGTTCCACGCTGCGCACCGACCCGGCGGGGTTTTTGGAGGACCTGCAAAAGCAGAAGATCGACTACCTCGTGTACATCGCCGCCGAGGCTTCCACGCCGGTGAAGCTTTTCCCGGAGCTGACCCAATTCCGCCCCGCGCACGGCCTGGAACCCTTCCGGAAGTTCGACTCGTCCGACTGGCGGCCGACCGTGTACATCTACCGCGTGACGCCGGACGCCGGAACCGCTCCGAAGACGGCGCGGAATGGCGATTGACAGTTATTAGGAAATCTAATAGTTTCCTCTCAACGTTGCCCCGCAGGTTTTCCCTGGCCCTCCCCGCGCCGTTGTTTTTCGGGCGCTGGACCAGCACACGCGCCTCCGGCGGCGGCCTCCGTCCGCCCGAGATGAAACTCTTCGCCCTCGCCAATACCTCCATCGGCAAAAAATGGATCGTCGCCATCACGGGCCTCGCGTTCGTCGGCTTCGTGATCGCCCATCTGCTCGGCAACCTGCAAATCTTCTGGCCTAACCACGGCGGCCCGGAGCATCTCAACGCCTACGCCGAGCATCTCCACGACTGGGCTCCGTTGTTGTGGATCGCGCGGGTTTTGTTGATCGTGTTTTTCGTCGGGCACGTTTACTTCACGATCCTACTCTACCGCGAGAATCGCGCCGCCCGCCCGCAGAAGTACGCCCGGCCTGCGAAGATCAGCGCCAGCGTGCCGGTGATGACGATGATCGTCAGCGGTCTGATCCTGCTGACGTTCGTTCCCTTCCACCTGGCGCACTTCACATGGAAAATCCTCCGGCCAGAATACAGGGACTTTGTCGATGAGGCCAAGCGCCCCGACGTTTACCGCATGGTGGTGGTAGGGTTCAGTTCGTGGCCGATCTCGATTTTCTACATCGTGTCGATGGGGCTGCTGTGCATGCACATCTCGCACGGTTTTTCGAGCGTCTTCCAGACCTTCGGCATTCGTAACAAACTCATCGCCCCAGTGCTCGACAAAGGCAGCTACGTACTGGGCTGGGGCCTGTTCCTCGGCAACAGTCTGATCCCGCTCTCGGTCCTTCTCGGCTGGGTAACGTGGCCGGCCAAATAATTCTTCCTCCCGCCATGAGCACCGCACTCGACAGCAAGATTCCTCCCGGCCCGCTGGAGCAGAAGTGGGACAGTTTCAAGATCGGCGCGAAGCTGATCGCTCCCAACAACAAGCGAAAGTACACCGTGCTCGTCGTCGGCACCGGCCTCGCTGGCGCGTCCGCCGCCGCGACCCTCGCGGAGCAGGGCTACGACGTGAAGGCGTTCTGTTTCCACGACAGTCCGCGCCGCGCGCATTCCATCGCCGCGCAGGGCGGGATCAACGCCGCGAAAAATTACCAGAACGACGGCGACAGCGTGGAGCGGCTGTTCTACGACACGATCAAGGGCGGCGACTTCCGTTCGCGCGAGGCCAACGTCTACCGGCTCGCGCAGGTGTCGGCGTCGATCATCGACCAGTGCGTGGCGCAGGGCGTGCCGTTCGCGCGCGAATACGGTGGGCTGCTGGCGAACCGTTCGTTCGGCGGCGCGCAGGTGTCGCGGACGTTTTACGCGCGGGGCCAGACCGGCCAGCAACTCCTCCTCGGCGCGTACTCCGCGCTCGAACGCCAGATCGCCCTCGGCGCGATCAAAATGTATCCGAAGACCGAGATGCTCGACGTGGTGGTCATCGACGACCACGCGAAGGGCATCGTCGTGCGCGACCTCGTGACAGGCAAGGTGAGTTCGCACGCGGGCGACACCGTGGTTCTCGCCACCGGCGGGTACGGGAATGCCTATTACCTATCGACCAACGCCAAGGGCTGCAACGTCACCGCAACCTACCGCGCGCACAAGCGCGGGGCGTTTTTCGCCAACCCCTGTTATACGCAAATTCACCCGACGTGCATCCCCGTGGAGGGCGATTTCCAGAGCAAGCTCACGTTGATGAGCGAGAGCCTGCGCAACGACGGCCGCGTCTGGGCACCCAAGGCGAAGGGCGACAAGCGTAACCCGAGTGAGATCCCCGAGAGCGAGCGCGACTATTATCTGGAACGCAAATATCCCGCGTATGGTAATCTCGCCCCGCGCGATATTAGTTCGCGTGCTGCCAAGGAAGCGTGCGACGAGGGACGCGGCGTCGGCGAGAGCGGGCTGGGCGTCTACCTGGATTTCGCCGATTCGATCAAGCGGTTCGGCGTCAATGTAATCCGCGAAAAGTACGGCAACCTCTTCGACATCTACCGCACGATCACCGGCGAAGATGCGTACACCCGGCCGATGCGGATTTTCCCTGCCGTGCATTACACGATGGGCGGGCTGTGGGTTGACTACAACCTGATGAGCAACCTGCCCGGCCTGCATGTATTGGGCGAGGCAAACTTCTCCGACCACGGCGCGAACCGCCTCGGCGCGAGCGCGCTCATGCAAGGGCTGGCCGACGGGTATTTCGTGCTGCCGTACACGATCCCCGTCTATCTGGCGAGCATCAAGAAAGCGACGCAGACCTACACGACCGACCACCCGGCGTTCAAGGAAACCGAGGCCGCCGTCAATTCGCAGATTCAAAAACTATTGTCCATCAAGGGTAAGCGCACCGTGACGAGTTTCCACCGTGAACTCGGCCTGCTCATGTGGGACAAATGCGGCATGGCGCGCAACGACGCCGGCCTGAAAGAAGCGCTGCAAAAAATCCCGGCGTTGCGCGAGGAATTCTGGAGCAACGTCAACGTCCCCGGCAGCGGCGATTGCCTCAACCAATCGCTCGAACTCGCCGGCCGCGTGGCGGACTTCCTGGAGTTCGGCGAGCTGATGTGCCGCGACGCATTACAACGCACCGAATCCTGCGGCGGCCATTTCCGCGAGGAAAGCCAGACCGAGGACGGCGAGGCGCTCCGCGACGACGCAAATTTCGCCTACGTCAGCGCGTGGGAGCACAAGGGCGTCGGGACCGACCCGGAATTGCACAAGGAACCGCTGACCTTCGAGAAAGTCCACCTCGCGCAACGCTCTTACAAATAACCGCACGCATGAACTTCCACCTGAAAATCTGGCGTCAGCGCGACGCGAACAGCCCTGGCCAACTGGAAGACCACGAGGCGAAGGACATCCCCGCCAGCGCGTCGTTCCTGGAGATGCTCGACATCGTCAACGAGGGCGTCACCATGCGCGGCGAGGAGCCCATCGCGCACGATAGCGATTGCCGCGAGGGCATCTGCGGGACGTGTTCGCTGACGATCAACGGCGTGCCCCACGGCAACAACAAGGCCGGCATCGCCACCTGCCAACTCCACATGCGCACGTTCCAGGACGGCGAGACGATCTACGTCGAGCCCTTCCGCGCGAAGGCGTTCCCCATCGTGCGCGACCTGATCGTGGACCGCTCGGCGTTCGACCGCATCATCCAGGCGGGCGGATATGTGAGCGTGCGCACGGGCAGCGCGCCGGACGCGAACGCGCTCCCCATCCCCAAGCAATCCGCCGACCTCGCCATGGATGCGGCGGCGTGCATCGGCTGCGGCGCGTGCGTGGCGGCGTGCCCGAATTCGAGCGCGATGCTGTTCACCTCCGCGAAGATGGGACAGCTCTCGCTGCTGCCTCAGGGTCAGGCCGAGCGCGGCCGGCGCACGCTGGCGATGGTCCGCCAGATGGACGCGGAAGGCTTCGGCAACTGCTCCAACGTCTACAACTGTTCCGCCGTCTGCCCGAAGGAAATCAGTGCGTCGTTCATCGCGCGGATGAACCGCGACTACATGCTCGCCAGCGTGCAGGACGGCCTGAGCGCCAACGAGGTCCGCAGCGGCGAATAGATGGCACTCACTTTACCTTCCGCCGCTTATCCGGCTCCTTGGCTACCCCTTTGAAAGGTTTGCCGTCCTTTTTGACCGCCATGAACTCGCCGTCCTTTTTGCTCTTGGGGTCTTCGTTGCGTTTGGTGTAGTCGCCGGTCTTGGGATTTTTGACCTGCGTGCGGTTGTCGACCGCGCCTTTGCGTGAACCCTTGCCAGTGTTGGTTGCCATAATGTTAACCTCCTGCCGTTACCGAGTTTCCCATGATTCGCGCGGCGCTGGCCATCTGCGCGCCAGTGATTGACCCGAACGCTGCTTGCGCCGGCGACCCCGGAAAAGGGGGCGGAGAGAATCGTCGGTCATCGTCTCCCGCCAAAGAGAAATAAGCTCCCGGACCCGGCGGGCTACGCGTTCGTGGCGGTGGCGGACGTGATTTTGACCGGGCGCAGTCCCGTCAACCGGGCCACGAGCGGTTTCCAGAAGAGGTTTTTCAGCCAGTGGTCGCATAGGTGATCGACTACGGGGATCGCCAGCAGGACGGCCCCCACCAACGGCCAATAACCGCGCAACCCCGCGTAATGGTAGAAGGCCAGACCCAGCGGAAGGTGGAAGAGGTAGAGCGGGTAGGATTGTTCACCGAGGAAGTTCAGCACGGTTCGCGCGCGCGTCGGCAGTGCCACGCGCGACGCCGCCCCCACCACGGCCCCCGTCCGCCAGGGCCAGGCGAAGTGCGCGGCGAGGTCGCCATACAAAAAGGTGCTGTGACGCAACGAAAACAGCGTCATCGAAGCCAGGATCAAGCCGACCGTCACAACGGGACGCAGCCTCGCCAGCAACGGTGCCCACAGGTAAAAGAACACCTCGATGCTCAACGTCCACAGCGCGACGTTGTACGGCAGGGCGATGACGGCGAAATCCTGGAGGAGCAGGAAATTACCCAGCGCGGTTTTCCACCCTGCGGCGGTGAAAGTATAATGCGCCACCGGGTAGGGCGAACCCGCGAGATAGACGAGCACCTGCGCCAGCGCGACGGCGAAGAATTACAGCGGATAGATTCGCAAAAACCGCCGGGCATAATAACCCTCCGCGCGCTGCCGATACGACGCCCCGATGGACAGCCCCGAGATGAGCAGGAAACCGATCACCGCCGCGCGGCTGTTGAGCGCGCCTACCATCACGCCGAGGCTCGTTGGCATGCTGGCCGGGAAGATCCCCATGTGCGTCAGGAAGACGATCATCGCCAGCACGAACCGGGTGCCCGCCAGCAGCGCCCAGGACGATTCCG
The DNA here is from genome assembly GCA_937873255.1 of uncultured Verrucomicrobiota bacterium. Taxonomy (GTDB): domain Bacteria; phylum Verrucomicrobiota; class Verrucomicrobiia; order Chthoniobacterales; family SZAS-18; genus CAHJWO01. The sequence continues at coordinate 6,762 of CALMVM010000291.1, forward strand.
TGTAGGCGGGCGGTGAAACGGTGGTCGGGTTGGTCATCGGCTGCGCGATGATAGGAGCAGGGTTGATACCATCCG
>CALMVM010000291.1:6846-7639 GCA_937873255.1 uncultured Verrucomicrobiota bacterium
CAGCGCAGCCGCCTGAAATGATCGACGCCTGTGGCGTGACCGGGACCAATGCCGCTCGGAGAGCGCCATCCACCAAGTTTGTCCCACTCATCCGCAAATTTTCTCCACGCACTCCAATACAGCTTTGGGTTCCAGCTTACCCTTGAACCACACGATCCGGTCGCCGAACTCCTCCACGTTCACGCCGGCGGCTTCGAGGTTGAGCCGTTCGCTGACCGCCAGCACGATGTCGCGCCGGCCCGCCTTGCGCAGCAGCGCGAATTTCTTGCGCAGGTATTCCGGCCGCCAGAAACCGACGATCTCCACCAGCACGCTCCTGCCGTCAGGATGCGCCACGCGGAAATCCGGGATGATCGCGCTGCCCGGCACTGGCACGAGATCGACCTCGCGTTCGAGCGTCCAGGGGGTGTCGAGTTTTTCCCAGCGCGCGGCGAAGGCTTCTTCCAGGATCGAATCGAAGTCCTGCCCGGGTTTGTAGTGGCTGACCAACCCACATTTGGCATCCAGCGCGAACGTCTCCGACGCGCGGCCGTCGTCCTCGCGCACGCGGGTCGATTCGCTTTCGTCCTCGAATGGTCGTGGCTTGAGCCCGGCGCGCAGGGTCCCTGTCGTGACGTGCAAACGCGCGGGGAATAACTTCGCCATCGCCCGGCCGATCCGGGAGGTGCTGTTCACCGTGGTCCCTCGCGAGGACCGCTACAAGGCGAAGAGCTTCATCGACACGGTGGTCTACCGTCTGGGCGATCAGGTCGGCGCCTGGTCGTTCACCGGCATCCAGGGCCTGGGCTTCGGC
>CALMVM010000292.1:0-2434 GCA_937873255.1 uncultured Verrucomicrobiota bacterium
GTTTCAGCGGACGCGCGGAGTTTGCCCCCCGCCGCGCCGCCGCAGCTTGCGCATGACGAGGGCTACGGCCTCCTGCATTTCCTCGAACCGCAGGAAATAGCACGCAACGAAGAACACCCCGGCGGCGGCGGCGATCACCGTGAAAAGCCCGAAGATTTTCTCGTAGAGCCGGAAATGGTCGTATCCTTCGAGCAGCAGCCATTGGCCGAGGAGGCACGTCGCGGCGAGCAGCCCGCCGGAAAGAGCCAGCTTGGCGAACATCACGAGGAGATTGCGCGATTCGAGGTCCCCCACCCGCCGGCGCATCAGGTAATAAAGCGCCGCGAAGTTGACGATGGCGGTCAGGCTCGTCGAAAGCGCCAGCCCCTGGTGTCCCCACCCGAGCACATAGGTAAATAACCCGTTGAGCGCGATGTTGATGGCGATGGTGGCGAAGCTGACATTCATCGGCGTCGTGCGCGCGTCGAGGGCGTAAAACGCGGGTGCCAGCACCTTGATGCCCGAATACGCTGCCAGCCCGATGGCATAAAATTGCAGAGCATCCCCCGTGCGGTGGGCGTCGCGGATCGTGAACCGTCCGTGCTGGTAGAGCAGTGAAATGATCGGCTCGCCCAGGCAGATCAGCCCGACGGCCGACGGGATCGTCAGAAAAAACGCCAGCCGCAGCGCCTTCGCCAGCGTCGTGCGGAATTCTCCGGTATTGCCCAGCGCGGCGGCCTTGCTGACGAGCGGCAGCGTCACCGTGGCAATCGCCACGCCGAAGACCCCGAGCGGGAGTTGCATCAGGCGGAAAGAATTGTTCAGCCACACGACCGCTCCCGTACCTTGATGGCTGGCGAAGGAGGCGTTGACCATCACGTTGACCTGCACGGCGCTCGCGGCGATGACCGCCGGGCCCATCAGCTTCAAGATGGTGCGTACCCCCTCGTCGCGCCACGCGAAGTCGGGTCGGAATCGGTAGCCGATCTTCGACAGGGCGGGAAGCTGGACGGCGAACTGCAAGAAGCCACCGAGCAGCGTGCCGACGGCCATCCCGACGAGCGCGCGGTCAATGTGCTCCAGGGCGAAGCCCGGGTCCAGCCACCAGGCCAGCGCCACGCCGCCGACGATGGAGCCGAGGTTGAAGAAGCTCGACGCCATGGCCGGCGCGCCAAAGACGTGCCTAGCGTTGAGCATGCCCATCGCCAGGGCGGCGAGCGAGACCAGCAGGATGAACGGATACATGATCCGGGTCAGCTCGACGGTCAGCTCGAACTTCCCCGGCACGGCGTGGAAGCCGCCTCCGAGCACCTCGATCAACGGCGACGCCAACAAGATGCCTAGCAGCGTGACGACGCTCATGAACACAAACGTCAGCGTCGCCACCTTGTTGGCCAGTCGCCACGCGGAACGGTCGCCTTCCAACTGGATTTTCTTGGAGAACGTCGTGACGAACGCCGTGGAGAGCGCCCCCTCCGCGAACAGGTCGCGCAAGAGGTTCGGCGCACGGAATGCCGTGATAAACGCGTCCGCGCCGGACGTTGCTCCGAAGATGCCCGAAAAAATCTGGTCGCGCGCCAACCCCAGCACGCGGCTGCACATGACCGCCAGCCCGACGATCCCCGCCGCCCGCGTGCTCCCGCGTCCGGGATCGCTGGCAGGGGCGGAGGAAGGCTTGGAAACGCTTGGCTGCGCGCTGACACCACGGCTCGGCAGGCTTGGCACGCCGGGACAGTGTCAGAACATCTCCCACCGCGCAATCCCGACGGTCATCGGTCGCCGTGCGCTACCAAAAGGTCAGCTCCCTTTCTTTTTGCAACTGCCCTTCGCGCCGGGCGTCTTGCCGGGGACGTGCTCGTAGCCGGGCCAGCATTGGTCGCTGCTCTGCTTTTTGGAACTCGATTTTTTCTTGGCGGGTGCTTTGGCTTTGGCGGGCATCTTGCCAATGTCTACGCGAGGTATCGGAGCACCGGATGCCTGCAAATTCAGCCGGGACCGGAACCCGCCGCCGCCCGACGCAGGCGGTCCATGATTGCGCGGCCCAACCCTTCTTCGGGCACTGCTTCGGCAACGATCAAATCCAGCCCCGCCTCATCCAACCGGCGCAGCGCGGCGAACAGCCGGGTGGCGGCTTCGCGCAAATCCCCCGCGGCGCTCAGGTACTCCACCGCACCCCGATTCTCGTGGGACCGAGATTGATCCTCGCGGAATCTGAGCCATCCCACCCTGTCCGCCTTCAAGTTGATCGCGCCGAGACCAGGGGGTGGCAGATGGAGAGGCGTTCGCGGCGCATAGTGGCCGGCGGTTTGACCCGGTGCGCCGTTGCGCGCATTCGGAGCGTCTGCTTCAAAGCGGATCACCGGAGCGAAACTCGCCAGGGTTTCCGCCGTAATCGGCCCATGACGCAAAATGCGCAAACCATCTCTGGCGGCCAGGACCACCGTCGATTCGAGGC
>CALMVM010000292.1:2444-4710 GCA_937873255.1 uncultured Verrucomicrobiota bacterium
CCGGGCCGTGGCGCAGGATCTCCAGGTCCCCGTCTGCTCCGACGGAAACAATCGTCGATTCCAAACCGTGCGCGGTCGGGCCGGCGTCGAGGATGAGCGGAATGCGACCGGACAACTCCGTCCATACGTGCGCACCACTGGTCGGGCTGATCCGTCCGAAGCGGTTGGCGCTCGGCGCGGCGAGGGGCCGGCCGAACGTTTCGACGACGGCGCGAAAAACCGGGTGCGCGCTCATCCGCACCGCCACCAGCGGACCGCCGGCGGTCACGAGGTCCGGCACGGCCTCCGGCCGCCGGGGCAGGACCATCGTCAACGGACCCGGCCAGAAGGCGTCGGCGAGTGTTTGCACCAATGCAGCCTGCACGGCGGTCGGCGCGGCGACGCGTTCCAGCCAACCCTGATCCGGCAGATGGACGATGAGAGGGTCGAACAACGGCCGCTCCTTCGCCTCGAAAATGGCCGCGAGAGCGCTTGGCCGGGCGGCATCAGCGGCGAGACCGTAGACCGTCTCGGTCGGCAGCGCCACGAGTTCGCCGGCTGCCAGGAGATCGACGGCCCGTCGAATCGCGTCCGGCATCCCGGCGTCGAGCAAGAGCGTGTCCATCGGTCGATATCCGTGTCAGGACAGGGAAAGGGGCGGCAGTCCGAGCACGGCGTCCGTCTGGCGTCGGCGGAATTCCAACCAGCGTTCCCACAGCGGGGGGTCCGTCAGCCCGAGCATCGACACGACGAGCAGCGCGGCGTTCTTTGCCCCCGCCTCGCCGATGGCTACCGTGGCAAACACCGCGTCGCTGCCCGGGAGGTCCGCCGTCGCCGGATCGTACAGGAGGTCGAGTCCCGCGCGTTCGCGGATTGCGACCGGGACGCGGACCACCGGCAACGCCGTCGCGCCAGCAAGCGCGGCGGGCAAAACGGCGTCGGGCGACGCGACGATGATCGCCCGCGCCCCCTCCGGCATCAACGTTCCCGCGCCCGCGGCGGCGACGAGTTTTTCCGTCCACGGCACGCCGAAGGCATCGAGCGTCTCGCGCGTCGGGCGCAGAACAGCCATGTCCTCGGCGTTTTCAGCGACGATCAGCACCCGCCCGGACATTGGAGGGATCGGACTCATTTTAGCCGGTAAAAAAATCCCTTCAGAGGGTTTGTGTCCCGCGCATCTGACGCGTCAACGGAGTCGTATCCCTCTCCAGCAGCACGCTTCGTATGCAAAACAGCAATCTCACTATGGCCAGAGGCACCGTGAAGTGGTTCAATGAGAAAAAGGGATTCGGATTTATCGTCGATCCGGCAGTGGCGGGAGATATCTTCGTCCACTTTTCGGCGATCCAGACCGAAGGCTTTAAGACGTTGCAGGAAGGCGATCAAGTCGAATATGAACTCTACACCGATGAAAAGGGTTCCAAGGCTCGCAACGTCAGCCGTGTCGCGTCGTAGACCAGCAGGATGCCGCACGCTGTGAACCCGCCGGTGGTTTCTTCCCTGGGCGCGGGCGGCGCGGACAACATCGTGCTCATCGGCCCGATGGGCGCGGGCAAAAGCTCGGTCGCGCGGGAGCTTTCGCGGATTTGCCGACGGCGTTGGGTGGACACCGACCGACTCGTGGTGCAGCAGGCCGGTGCGCCGATCACGGAAATCTTCGCGGCGCACGGGGAGGCGCATTTCCGCCAGATGGAAACGGCTGCCCTGCGTTCCCTGGCCGAACAGCGCCGGCTGATCGTCGCCACGGGCGGCGGCATCGTCACGGAGCCGGCCAACCCGCCGCTGCTGCAAGCGTTGGGCTGCGTGGTCTGGCTGACGGCGGACGAGGAGGTCCTTTACGAACGCGTGGCGCGCAACGACCGCCGTCCGCTGCTGCAAACTACCGACCCGCGCGCGACGTTGCACAGCCTGTTGGAGACCCGCCGGCCCCTTTATACCTCCTGCGCGCACGTGACGGTGGACACCTCGACAGGCTCCCATCTGCACGTCGCCGAGACCGTCCTCGCCCGGGTCCGCGCGTTCTTCGATTCACGTGACCCGGCGCGGGCGTAGGCGTACATTGCCGTCGTGGACGTAAAATCCCCGCTGCTCGACCACGCGCGCGAACTCGGCTTCGCGCTGTGCCGCGTGGCGCGTTGCGGACCGCCCGCGCACGCGGCGGAGTTCGGGCAGTGGCTCGACGCGGGCATGGCGGGCGAAATGTCGCCGTGGCTCGAACGCGGCCGGGCCAAACGCGCCGATCCGCAAGCCGTCCTGCCCGGCGCGCGTTCGGTGATCGTGCTGGCGA
>CALMVM010000293.1 GCA_937873255.1 uncultured Verrucomicrobiota bacterium
CTTCAAAGGCGAGGGATTTCAGGCCGGCCGCCGTCCCCGCCGACGAACCGCCCGCCAGTTGGCGCACCGACGACGCCGCGCGTCCCCGCCCGGCAAACGACGAATACCTGCGGCGCTGCAAATCGATCATGGCGACCTGGAAAGCCACCGAGGCAAGCCTTGTGGGAGGACATGGGGACATCACCGTCGCGCCGCAGTCCCACGAGTACGGTTCTTACATCATCCATTCCCGGGAAATAGGCGTCGCGCGCGTCACCCGGCCGCTGACCGTCCGGCGCAATGGCTCGAACGGTGACGCGCCCAAGACGCGTTTGAAAATCGATCTGCAAAGCGTGTCCGCTCGGGTGTTCGCCAAAGGGGTGCACGTGGTTCCACGAACGAAATTCGATCTCGCCGGGGGCAAAAGGGCGTCGTTCGAGGTAAAACTGGCCGGTTTCCCCGCTGCGGAAGGCACGCTGGCACTTGACGGCGGAAAACTGTCGCTCGGCTTCAGCGTGCAGGATTCCAAGATCCAACAAAACGGCGACCAACCCTGGCAGGGGTCGAGCGTCGAGGTGTATTTCCAGGCGGACGTGGGGGCCGAGCGCCGGAAATTGTTCCTGGTCCCGCAGCCTGCGGCGAACGGCGAAGGCGCGGGGCGGGTACGGGTGATCGACGGCGACCATCGCCCGGTCCCCGGCTTGGACACCACTTATGAGCCAGGCGCGGCCGGGTACACCCTCTGCGCGGTGATCCCGCTCGAAACGGTCGGGATCGAGCCGGGATCAGCGTCGTTCCTGTTCGCCGCGATTTTCAATCTGACCGCGCTGGGCGAGGCGCACAGCGGAGACCGAGCTCCGTTGGGCGGCTCGCTCGAATCGTGGCGGCGATCCGATCATTACGCGCGGATCAAGCAGTCGGCCTGACCGCCGCGCCCCGCGCCGCAGTTCGGGATTGTTCCGGGAGCGGGAATGGCGGAGTTTGCGAGCCTCCGCCATGCTCACCCAGATCAAGCTCCGGGATTTTCGCTGCTTCGAGCAACTGGAAGTCGAGATCGTCCCCGGCACGCAGTTCTTCGTCGGCGACAATGCCCAAGGGAAAACGAGCATCCTGGAGGCGGTGTGCGTGTTGCTGCGGCTGGCATCGCCGCGTTCGACCTCGCTGCAACCGCTTGTGCGCGAAGGGTCAAGGGGGTTTTCGGTGCAGGGCGCGTATGACGGGCGGCTGATGCAATTCTACCTCGGCGCGGAACGCCGGAAGCTGGTTCTCGACAGCGTGGAACAGCCCGGCACGGCCGAATACCTGCGGCTGGCCAAGTTGGTGTATTTCAGCAACACCGACCTGGAATTGGTGCGCGGTTCCGGCGAGGGCCGGCGGCGCTTCCAGGAAATCCTCGGCAGCCAGATCGAACCGCTCTACCGCACGAACCTGCGCGCTTACGAACGTGCCCTGCGCTCGCGCAACCGCCTCTTGAAAACCGTGCCCTCGCGCCGCCGTGAGATCGAGGCGTACGACACCCCGTTGCTCGAAACCGGCTCACTGTTGACGCAACTGCGCGGCCAGCTCGTCACCGAGTTGCAGCCCTGGATCGCGCAGGCGCAACGCAGCATCCGGGCCATCACGGCCGGCGGGGCGGCGGAAGAACTGACGTTGACCTACCAGCCGGGCAGCGGCGACGATTTCGCGGCGGCATTGGTGGAGTCGCGCGAGGAAGAAACCCGACTGCGGCAAACGCTCGTCGGCCCGCACCGCGACGACTTGCGTCTGCTGCTCGGTGGAAAGTCTGCGGCGGTGTACGGTTCGGAGGGGCAACAGCGAACGCTGGCGCTTTCGTTAAAAATGGCCCAGGCCGGTCTGCTCGAAGCCGTCTGGAAGAAACCGCCGATGCTTTTGCTCGACGACGTGTTCGGCGAACTCGACCCCGGCCGGCGCAACGCCCTCCTTGCCACGCTGCCAGCCGGCTCGCAACGTCTGGTGGCGACGACTCACCTCGATTGGCTCGACGACGCGCCCGACGGGCCAATCTGGCGTCTGTCGGACCGGGCCATCGAACCGACCGCCCCCCGCTGAGAAAAATGCGGATTGGCACTTGCCAGCGGCGGCCGATTAAGCCACATATCCCTTCCTTTCCCAAGGAGGCTGGGTAGCTCAGTCGGTAGAGCAGAGGACTGAAAATCCTCGTGTCGGGGGTTCGATTCCCTCCC
>CALMVM010000294.1:0-4761 GCA_937873255.1 uncultured Verrucomicrobiota bacterium
TGTCGCGGCCTCGGCCTCGCCGGTGGCGACGGCCGCGAGGGCCGCCAGCGCGGTTCGGACCTGCGTGACGACCTGCAAATTACCCTCGAAGAGGCCGCCGCTGGCGTCGAGAAGGAGATCGAGGTCCGCAAGAATTCCGCCTGCGAGGTGTGCAGTGGCACGGGGGCCGAAACCGGCAGCCAGGCCGTGACGTGCCGCACCTGCCAGGGGCGCGGACAGGTCATCACCTCGCGCGGGTTTTTCCAGGTTTCGCAGACGTGCCCGCGCTGCAAGGGGACGGGTTCGCTCATCGAAAACCCGTGCAAGAACTGCCGGGGCGAGGGCCGCACCGAGCAGACCACCACGATCAAGCTCAAAATCCCCGCCGGCATTGACGACGGCGTGCGGTTGCGTTCGACGCGCAACGGCGAGGCGGGTATTCGCGGCGGTCCGGCGGGCGACCTTTACGTGGTCGTCCATGTGGCCGAACACACGGTGTTCCAGCGCGAGGAGGACAAACTTTATTGCGAGGTGCCGATCTCGTTCATCACGGCGGCGCTGGGCGGCGAGATCATGGTGCCGACGCTCGAAGGCCAGGCGTCGCTGAAAGTGCCCGCCGGCACGCAGAGCGCGGCGATGTTCAAACTGCGTGGCAAGGGGATGCCCGACATGAACACGAAGGTGCGCGGCGATCTCTTGACGCGGGTGATGGTCGAGGTGCCCACCAAGCTCAACGCCGAGCAGCGCCAGAAGCTGGAGGAGTTCGCGGCGCTTTGCGGCGAGGAGAACTCGCCGATCCACAAGACGTTCTTCGACAAGGCGAAGGAATTTTTCCGGTGAGGATTGATCGCCGCCGCTTGACCATCCCAAAATGACTTTATCCGCCGTTTTGATTCCCGCCGAGGAGGGTGGCTTTGTCGCCCTTAACCCAGAAACGGGTACGGCTTCACAGGGCGAAACTGTTGCCGAGGCACTGGCTAATTTGCGCGAGGCGACCGAACTTTACCTGGAAGAGTTTCCGCTCTCGTCTGTTGGCCAGCCCCTGTTGACCACCTTCGAGGTGGCGACGCCGGCCCATGCCTAAGTTGCCCCGCATCTCGGCGGCGGAAGCTGTCCGCGCGCTCCAACGATTGGGTTTCGTGGTGCTTCGTCAAAAAGGCAGTCATGTCATTTTGCGCCGTGCCGATGCCGGGTGCGCTGTGCCGTTGCACCGCGAACTAAAAGTAGGCACTTTGGCCGCTGCCTTGCGGCAGGCGAAAGTTTCAGTGGAGGAATTCGTCGCCGCACTCCGATAACCGCCGGTTCGAAGGCGCGTTCGCTCAGCGTCCCAACGTCCTTTTCCATGCACCGCTTCTACATCCCCCCCGCCGCCTGGAACCCCGATGCCCTCGCGCTCGACGAAGGCGAGTCGCACCACGCGCTCAACGTCCTGCGTCTCGCGCCCGGTGAAAAGGTCGTCGTCTTCAACGGCCAGGGCACCGAGGCCACTGCGGTCATCGCGCCGGAGTCCACCAAGCGCGCCGTTCGCTTGACGGTCGTCCACCGCGCCAAGACGCCGCCGCTGCCCTGCCGGATCACGCTCGCGCAGGCCGTGCCCAAAGGCAAAAACATGGACCTCATCGTCCAGAAGGCCACCGAACTCGGCGCGGCCGAAATCGCTCCGCTGCTCTCCGAGCGCACCGTTTCCAAGGTCGAGGACGACGAGGACGCCGCCGCCAAGCAGGCGAAATGGCAGACGGTGGTCATCGAAGCCGCCAAACAATGCGGCCAGAACTGGCTGCCGACCGTCGCCGCGCCCCGGTCGCCGAAGGATTTCTTCGCCGCGCGCGGGGGAGGGAAGGCGTTCGACCTGATGCTGATCGCCTCGCTCCAGCCCGATTCGCGGCATCTGCGCACCTACCTCGACGAACTCCCGGGCAAACCGGCCAGCGCGTTGATTCTCGTCGGGCCGGAAGGCGATTTCACCCCGGCGGAAATCGCCCTCGCCAAGAGCGCGGGCTGCCGGCCGATCACCCTTGGTCCCATCGTGCTGCGCACCGAGACGGCGGCGATCTATTGCCTGAGCGTGCTGTCGTACGAGTTGCAGGCGGGTTGAGTCGAATCAACGACCTGCCGATTGCCGAGGGTGAGCGCAAGTTCCGCTGGCCGCCCTGCCGCCCCCCGGGCAACCACCCGGGATTGGATGAGCTGGGGCTTTGAAATTTTCGCCGCAGGCGTTTCCAAACCATGGTAGGGATGGCTCTCCGAGCCGTCCGTCGATTTTCCGGCGAGACGCTCCGTGCGCACGTTGCGCATCCAACCAATTCGACGGACGGCTCGGAGAGCCATCCCTACCTGTTGCCAGCAACGGCCGGCCGCCTGTCGGCTGCCTGCCCGGATCACCTCCGTGCCGCGAGCACGTCCTTCTCGTACGTCTTCATCTCGCGCACCCAATCAGTTCCGACGGGCACGTTCTGCCGGCGGCAAAACTCATCCCACACCGCGCCGAAAGGCAGCGTGCGCGTTTCCTCCAACAGCGCCAGTCGGGCGGTCAGGTCACCGGCGGCCTCGGCCTGCACGACGCCCGGCGGTTCGAGCAACGCGAGCAAGAGCGCCTTGCCGGCGTTGCGCATGCCGATAACCCACGCCGCGATCCGGTTGATGCTGGCGTCGAAGTAATCCAACCCGATGTGCGTGCGCGCCAGGTAGTCCCCACGCACGAGTTCCTCCATCGTCGCGCGCAACGCGTCGTCGAGCAAAATGACATGGTTATTGTCCCAACGCACCCCGCGCGAGACGTGCAGCAACAACTCGGGCACGCACCGTAGCACACTGGAAATCTTGTCGGCGAGCGTCTCGGTCGGGTGAAAATGCCCCGAGTCCAGGCAGAGCAATTTCTGCCGCTGGATCGCGTATCCCAGGTAAAATTCGAACGACCCGACCACGTAAGACTCCGAGCCGATGCCAAATAACTTGCTTTCCACCGCGTCGAGGTTGTGCGCGGGGTCGAGTTCCTCGGCGAACAACCGCGTCCAGCGCCGACGCCAGCCGTTCGCGCGGACCCTTGCGGTCAACCGGCACTTCCTTGCTGCCGTCGGGAATCCACACGTTGGTCACGCACGCGCTCCCGAGTTGACGGCCCATCTCCGCGCCGATGCGCCGACAGGCGATGCCGTGCTCGATCCAAAATTGACGCACACCCTTGTCCGGGTTGGAGAGCGTCAGACCGTCGGCGGCGAGGGGATGGGCGAAATACGTCGGATTGAAGTCCAGCCCGAGACCGTGCGTGCGCGCCCAATCGATCCAGCTCTGGAATTGCGCGACCGCGTATTCGTTGCGAGCGACGGTCTTGCCGCCGAGGTCGGCGTAGCAGGCATGCAGATCGACGCGGTGCGTGCCGGGAATCAGGGAAAACGCTTTTTCCAGGTCGCCGCGCAGTTCGTCGAGCGTGCGCGCCTTGCCGGGGTGGTTGCCGGTGACGGCGAGGCCGCCGCCGAGTTCGGAGCCGGCTTTCTCGAAGCCGCCCACGTCGTCGCCCTGCCAGCAATGCATCGAGATCGGGATGCCCGCCAGACGCGAGAGCGCCACCTCGGTGTCGACCTGCACGGCGGCGTACTGCTCGCGCGCGAGGGAATAAGAATCGTTGAGCATGGCCAAGGGGATAAATGAAGACCACCAGTCCGAATCCGGCACCCCGCTCACGCAAGCCCGTGCCAACGCCAGACCCGCCGCAGAAAAAGAAAACAGCCTGACCGGCCCAGCACTGGAATATCCCCCCGAATCTCCAGTGCCAAAACCCTCCGGTCAGGCTGCTCTTTGATTGTTCCCCCGTCCGCATCGAACACGGACGAACGTGACATTAGCAGCGCGTGTGCCCAGATGAAATACGCTGGCAAAAACGGATCGAATTCCAGTGCAACAACCAAAATAACCCGTTGATAATCAGAAGATTAAATAATTCTAACAAATTTTTGCTCTCGCAATCGACACCTGGAAAACCACCGGACGCCCTGATCAATTTTAGCCAGTTGCATCATTCTAGCGGGTGATTTTTTGCTTTCTGGCGATGCGCGCGGGCTCCGTGCTAAATCTCCCTCGCCCGCTCGATCCTTACCCGGTCGGAGGTTGCTCCGGATGCCCTTCCGTCGAATGGTCGTCGGATTTGACGGCGGGCGGAGGCTCCGCCGGGCCGGGCGGCGGAGTGGCGGCGCCTTCGGTGACCGGCGGCGGCGCAGCGGGTTCGGTCGTGGGGGCAGGCGGCTTGGCAGCAACTAGTTCGGCGAAGTGCTGTTCGAACTTGCGCCGCTCGGGACTGGTCTCGGGCAGCGTCGCGCGCGCGCCGTCGGTGGCATGTTGCGCCAGCGCGAGCGCGTCTTCGGATTTGCCCTGTTTCTGGCGCAGGCGCGAGAAGGCATCGTCCAGCACGAGCCGGTGGTGGTGCGTGGGCGGCAGGTCATGTTCCATCGCGGAAAGGGTGCGCTGGTACAGGGCTTCGGCGTCGGCGTCCTTGCCCTCGGCGGCGAGGGTCTGGGCGAGGTTGCCCATTTCGTTGAGCAGATCGCCACGGTCGATCCCCGCCATGTGTTCGTGGGCTTCCAGCGCACGGCGGAAAAGAGGTTCCGCGCCGGCGAAGTCCGCGCGTTCGTAGAGCACCTCCGCCAGCAGCGCGACGGTCGCCACGGTGGTGGCGTTGTCCTTGCCGAGAAGGGTCTCCCGCGTGGCCAGGACACGGCGCAGGATCGCCTCGGCTTCGGCGCGGTCGGCGTCGCCGCTTTTTGTGAAAAGGGAGATCGCCAACTGGAC
>CALMVM010000294.1:4771-5521 GCA_937873255.1 uncultured Verrucomicrobiota bacterium
GTGTTCAGGGTGGTGGCGTTGTCCTTGCCGAGGGTGCGTTCCTGGCTGTCGAGCAGGCGGCGGTCGAGCGTCACCACGTCGGCGTCGTCGCCTTTTTGTTTCAACAGGTTGGCGAAGAGGTTGACGGTGGTCAGGGTGTCGGAAGCGTCCGGTCCGAGCGTGCGGTCGCGTCCTTCCAGGCAATGCCGGTAGAGGGGTTCGGCCGCGTCGAGGTCGCCGGTGGAATGCAGCGTCAACGCCAGGTTGAATTCGCTCGTGAGCGTGTCGCGGTGGTCGGGGCCGAGGGTGCGTTCGCGCCCGGCCAGAACCCGGCGTTCGAGCGCCAGCGTGCCGTCGATGTCCTTGCGGGACAGGAGCACCATGGAGAGGTCGGCCCCGGTTTGCAGGGTTTTGGCATGATCCGGTCCCAGGGAGCGTTCGCGGGTTTCGAGCACGCGGCGCAGCAGACCCTCCGCGCCCGCGAGGTCGCCCGACTGCTTGAGCGTGTCGGCAAGGTTGGCAGCGGTGGCGAGTGTGGCGTCGTCGTCGCGGCCCTTGACGCGTTCGCGCGTTTCGAGCACCTGGCGGTAGACCGTCTCCGAACCTTTCAAGTCGCCCGCAATCTGGAGAACCCACGCGAGGTTTTCCTTGCTGCGGAGCGTCTCGGGATGATCCGGGCCGTGGGTGCGTTCGATGCCATCCACCGCGAGCCGGAACAAATAGACCGCACCCGAAATATCCCCATTTTGGATAAGCAGCTTGCCCAGGATG
>CALMVM010000294.1:5531-6872 GCA_937873255.1 uncultured Verrucomicrobiota bacterium
GCCCTCCGCCGCGCGCCGCATCAATTCGACCGCTCCCTTGGTGTCCCCCTGTTGGAGTCGCCGGATGCCCACGCTGCTCAGCCCGCCGAGAGTCTCGGGATGATCCTTGCCCAGCGTGCGTTCCTGCGTCTCCACCGCGCGCCGGATCACCGTCTCCGCCCCCGGGTAATCGCCCTTGGAAATCAGCGCCGCTCCGAGGTTGGTCAGGGTGAAAAGCGTGTCGGGATGATCGGGGCCCAGGGTGCGTTCCTGGCCTTCGAGCGCGCGGCGGTACATCGCTTCCGAGCCGGCCTTATCACCTTTTTGGCTGAGCGCCTTGGCAAGGTTGTTCACGCTGCCGAGCGTGTCGGGATGGTCGCGGCCCAGGGTGCGTTCGCGGGCTTCCAGGACCTCGCGGTCGAGCTTCTCCGCCTCGCCAAATTCGCGCTTGTTGGTGAGGACGTTGGCGAGGTTGTTCAGGGTGGCGAGGGTATCGGGATGGTCGGGGCCGAGCGTACGGCGACGGGTGTCCAACACGCGACGCTGGATGGCCTCCGCGCCCGCGAGGTCACCACGGTTGCTGAGGATGAGGGCGAGGTTGTTCAGGGTGGCGAGGGTATCGGGATGGTCGGGGCCGAGCGTGCGTTCCTGGCCTTCGAGCGCGCGGCGGTAGAGGGCTTCCGCGCCCTTGTAATCGCCCTTCGCCAGCAGCAGGCCGGCGAGGTTGTCGACGGTCTGGAGCGTGGTGCGGTCGTCCTTGCCCAAGGTGCGTTCGTCGGCCTCCAACGCCCGGCGCAGCAGCGGCTCCGACGCCGTGTAATCGCCCTGGTAGCCGAGGAGGTTGGCGAGGTTGCTGACACTGGCGAGGGTTGCGACGTTTTCCGGGCCGAGCGTGCGTTCGCGCGCCTCCAGCACTCGGCGAAAGAGCGGCAGCGCACCGGCGTAATCGCCCTTCAACTGGAGCACGATGCCGAGGTTGCTGACGGCCTGGAGCGTGGCGGGATTTTCGGTGCCTTGCAGGGCGGTGCGCTTTTCCACGACGCGGCGTAATAACGGCTCGGCCTCGCCGTAACGGCCCATGCGCCAGAGCGCGACCCCGAGCTTCTGCGCGGCGTCGGCCCAGACGAGCGGGTGCTGGTCCTGTTCGTTGAGGGCGAGGGCGACGGCTTGCTGATAGGGCTCGACGGACTCGCGGTAATGCCCGGCGGCGATCTCGCCGTCGCCGATCTTGAGCAGCGTTTCGCGCCGCAGGTTGTTCCAATCGGCGGCGGCCAGCGTGTTGCTTTGCGCGTCGATCTTGGCGAGGAACGCGCGCAGGTCCGTGCCCTCGGCAGCGAGCTGCTTCTTCAACTCATCTACGGT
>CALMVM010000294.1:6882-7681 GCA_937873255.1 uncultured Verrucomicrobiota bacterium
ACGGTGATGCCGCGTTCGCGGGCGGCCTGGGCTTGCGCGGCAACGAGCGGATCGGCGTCCTTGTTGCCGCCGGCGGCCGTGTGGCGGTCGAGCTTGTCGTTGACCAGCGCGATGAGCTGGGTCTGCTGCTGGAGTTGGGATTGCAGGGTGGCGAGTTGCTTCTGCTGCGCGTCGTTCTGCTGTTGGAGGACGGTGTTTTGTTCCTGGATCTTCACCGAACCGCGATGCATGAAAACCAGCACGCCGCCGATGATCACCAGCAGGGTGATCCCCACCGCCAACCCCCGGCCCAGCCACGAACGCGCCTTGCCCAGATCCGTCGTCAGCAGATCGACGCGCGTCTGGAGTTCGCGCACGCTTTTCTCCAACTCGAACGGCTGCGCGATGGGCACGTAAATATGGTCCTGCGCCTGGATGGCCGCGCGGTGGGCGAGCTGCCAGGCGCGCTGCTGCTCGGACTCGGGCGCGTGCTTGTCATAGGGGAACTCCTCCGAGAACACGAACACGTAGAGCGGCTTCTTGAGTTCGACGGCGATGTCGTACTCCATCTGCGTGTAGGAACGGTGCGGCTCGTCGGGCTCGCGTTCCTGCGGCTCGTAGCCGTAGCACATGCCCGCCAGGTGAATCACGGCGTCGCACGCGCTGACCCTCGCGTGGAGCATTTCCTTGACCGTGCGCGTATCCGGCGCGAAGTGGTCCTGCGTGATCGGCACGCAACCGAGGGTCAACAGGGCATCGCGCACCAACTGGCGGCAGGATTTCAAATCCTTGCTGGTCGCGCTGATGAAGATTTCGGGGC
>CALMVM010000295.1:0-4504 GCA_937873255.1 uncultured Verrucomicrobiota bacterium
TCCGGCAAGCCACGCACCTGACGCGCTCGATGGTCTGCCACTACGGCATGAGCGAAAAGCTCGGCATGGTGCATTACGGCGAGGCCGATGAACCGACGTTCCTGGGCCGCGACATGGGTCGTTCGCGCGATTACAGCGAGGCGACGGCGCAGGAGATCGACAAGGAGGTCAAGAACCTTTGCGATACCGCTTACAATAAGGCGAAGGAAATCATCACCGAGAAGCGCGCCGCGCTCGACGCGATTGCCAAGGCACTGCTCGAATACGAGACGCTCAACGGCGAGCAGGTCAAGGATTTGATCGAACTCGGCTACATGCGCAATCCGCCCAAGGCGGTCCTGTCACAAGCGACCCCGATGCCACCGCCGCCCAAAACCCCGACCAAGGAACCGGAAGGCGGCGTGGTCATCGCGCCAGACTATCCCTCCGGCCTGACCGAAGCGCCGGCGGGGGCGTGATATTCTAAATGTTATGCACGGAAGGCAGCCTCAAAAGGGCTGCCTTCTTCTTTGTTCTGTGGTGTCGAGAAACTTAATCAGGCTCGAACATGTCTTTCCTCCCACTCACTATCATCGGCGTTTTAAGCGTGATCTTCGTCACTCTGCAAACGAGTCGCGCTGATCCCAACGAGAGCCGCGAACAAATTATCGCACGTTACGGCGAACCGATTGATAGCTACCCGCACACTACTTGGCGGCTCGACCAAGCAGGTTTCACGTCAGACACTGGAACTATCCTGCGCTTTTCCTCCAAGGGCGCTCCTGACTTGGTCATTTTGAATGGCGACGGAAAGTCCATCGCGGAAGTGTACGGCTGGGAAAAAGAAATCGGTCAACAACGTGTCATGGAGATTCTGCTGCGCTACTCCAACGGTCGTCCTTGGCGTGCCACCAAACTCGATTACCCGGACACGGCGCTAGTGTGGAGGTACACCCAACCAGAAACGAACATCCACGCCGCTTACGAAAGGGGCAATGTAGGCGATCCAAACTATACCTCTTACAGTCTGACCGTTAGCCCATAGTTATTTGCAGTTGTCGTTCCATCGCTTTCTCGTAGTCTCATCCGGATGAGCATTCAAGAGCTTGAAAACGCCGTCACCCACCTCTCCAAAGAGGAATTAGGCCGTTTCTCGCAATGGTTCGAGGAATACCTCGCCGATAAGTGGGATCGGCAGATTGAGGCTGATGCTAAAGCCGGCCGCTTCGACGCCGCTGGCAAGCGCGCCGTCGCCGACTATGAGGCCGGCCGCTGCACGCCGCTTTGAAGCATTTCGCCTCGCCGGAGTTTTGGTCGCACTACCAGCGTTTGCCCGCCGAGGTGCAGGCACTCGCCGACAAGAATTTTGCGCTGCTCAAAGCTGACGAGCGTCATCCGTCGGTGCACTTCAAGCGCATCGGCGAGCTTTGGTCGGCACGCGTCGGGTTGCATTACCGCGCGCTCGGACAGAACCACCCCGACGGCGTGCTTTGGTATTGGATCGGGCCACACGCCACCTACGACCATCTAATGTGACCGTCACATCTGCGAGCGCAGCAGCGACGCCGCGCCGTCGATGATTTTCTGCATGCGCGAACGTCCTCGCCACTCGGCGAACGTCACCTCGTCGCACCGCGCCTTGTCGGCCTCGAACACCGCGACCTGCTCCGCGCCGAATCGCTCGTCGAGGATGTTCAGGTTCGCCTCGTCGTTGAGGCGGAAGGAACGGTTGTCGAAGTTCGCGCTGCCCATGCTCGTCCACCTGCCGTCGATGATCATCAGCTTGGCGTGATACATCGTTGAGTCATACTCGTAGAATCGCGCGCCCGCCGCGAACAACCCGCCCCAGCGCGCCCGCGACGCGTCGCGCACGTACTGTTTATCGATGTGGTCGCCGGGCATGAGGAGGTCGATCTTCACGCCTCGTTCGAGCGCCTCGATCATTGTCTGGATCGTCAGGTCGTCGGGCATGAAATACGCGTTGGCGATGCGGATCGACTCCCGCGCGGCGGCAATCGAAAACAGGAACATCAACCGCAACGAATCGCTGCCCTCGTGCGGCGCGCTCTTGAACAAATGGCCGCGTTGCGTGCCCACCGGCGCGAGCGGCGGGAAATACGCGTCGCCGTGCAACACGACGGCCGCCATCTTCATCCAGTTGTCCATGAACGCGCTCTGCATCTGCGCGACCACCGGCCCCTCGACCTGGAAATGCATGTCGCGCCAATGCGCGGGCGATTGCGCGTGGCCGTTCCATTCGTCCGCGATGCCCACGCCGCCCGTGAATCCGATCCGGCCATCGACCACCATCAGCTTGCGATGCGTGCGGTTGTTGATGCGGTCCAGGTCGTAGAATTCCACGATGTTGTAGATCTGCACTTCCACGCCCGCCGCCTGCATGTTGCGCACGAGTTCGCCCCGGATGCAGTTGCAGCCCAGTCCGTCGAGCAGCACGTGGACATGCACGCCATCGCGGGCGCGTTCGCAGAGGGCCTGCGAAAATTGCTCCGCGATCTCCCCATGCCAATAGATGAAACTCTCCAGCGTGACGCTGTGTTTCGCTTCCCGGATGGCCGCGATCATGGCCGGGAAAATCTCGTCGCCGTTCTGCAAGGCGCGCACCTGGTTGCCGTCGACGAGCGGCGGCCCGAGGAGCTGACCCAAAGAACGGTCGAACTGCGGATCGCCCACCCCGTAGGGGAGTTCGATCTTGTGACTGATCTTCTTTTCGTTCGGGATGAAATTGCGCGCGAACAACGCGCCGACCGCCCCGGCGGCGGCACCGGCACCGAGGAGGGTCAGCGGATGGAATTTGCGCAGGCGACGGATGAGCATACGAATGTTTGGGAAGCGTTCGTCGAAAGACAAACCGTTATGTCCCGCCCCGGATGCGGACGCGCGGTTCGTTTACGATCCAGAGCCGCCGCGCAACGGCTTCCGTGCGAAGCAGGGCGAGGAGACCGGGTATAATCGCCAGCATCACGTTGCGGTCCTGGCGCGCCAGACGCAGCACGATGATCCCGTGATAATCCTGCAGCGGGTACGTCTGGATGCTGGCAAAATCAAGATTGAGAGTCACCAGAATCCGCTCTTCGTCCCGACAAACCCCGGCGATGGTCGGGTCAGCTGTGCCGCCTAAATACTCGTCGAGTACCGAGAGCGCGTCATGACCTTCGCGGCAGAACAGAGCAGCAACCTCAACCGGCAGGTTTTCGTCGCACTTGAACTTCATGCCGCCATCCCGAGCGGCAGGACAACGATGGGCTCACGAGCGAGTTCGGCGGCGTAGGTCACGGCCGCCACCACGTCATCCGGCTGGAGCGAAGGGTAACTGCGGACGATTTCCGCCGTGTCCATTCCAGCGGCCAGATTATCGAGGACGACTGACACCAAGACCCGCGTGCCCCGGATGCAGGCTTTGCCGTGACACGTGTTCGGATCGAAGGAGATACGCTCGGCCCAGTTCATAGCGTGGATGGCGGATTTGTGTGCATGAAAGGAGCCTCTCCCGCCACCGGGAAAGTAGTGCGCCACGTACCGCCAGTCAATCCATTACAGAGTCACGACTCGCGCGCTAAGGATATCCGCGTCGGCGCGCGCCTGCGCGAGCGTCTCGGCGTCGGGTTCGCTGTCGAGGTTGATGACCGTCAGTGCCGTGCCGCCAGCGGCGTCGCGGCTCAGGCTCATCGTGGCGATGTTGATGCCGCGTCCGCCCAGCAGGCTGCCGATTTTGCCGACCATGCCGGGCACGTCGCGGTTTTCCAATAACAGGAGCACGCCTTCCGGCCTCGCCTCGATGTGCTGGCCGTTGATCTGCACGATGCGCGGCTTCGCTCCGAAAAACGTCCCTGTCACCGACACCGGCGCGCCGTCGCCGGCCACCGCGACTTCGAGAAGGTCGGTGAAATCGCCCGGCACATTCTGGCGCGTCTCAACGACCTTCAGGCCCCGTTCGCGCGCGCGTGCCAGCGCGTTGACCGCGTTGACCATCTCCGCGCCCATCGCCGGCTCCAGGAAACCTTTGACCACCGCGCGCGTGATCGGGCCGGTATCGGCCTCGTTGACGCGGCCGGCGTAGTTGATGGTCAGTTGCTCGCTACGGCGCGACGGCGCGAACTGCGCCACGAACCGCCCCAGCCGCGCGCCGAAATCCAGGTACGGCCCGACGACGGCGAGCGTCTTGGCGTCGAGGATGGGCGCGTTGACGGCGTTGCGGATCACGCCGTCGATGAGCGCCGCGCGCACCGCCTGCGCGATCTCGATGCCGACGCTTTCCTGCGCCTCCGCCGTGCTCGCGCCGAGGTGCGGGGTGAAGACGACTTTCGGGCTCGCGCGCAGAGGAAAATCCGCCGGCGGCGGCTCGGTCTCGAATACGTCCAACGCCGCTCCGGCGACGTGCCCGCTTTCCAGCGCCGCGAGGAGCGCCGTTTCGTCGACGAGGCCGCCCCGCGCGCAGTTGATGATCCGCACGCCGGCCTTGCACAACGCCATCCGCCGGGCGTCGAGCATGTGTTTGGTTTCGGCC
>CALMVM010000295.1:4514-5017 GCA_937873255.1 uncultured Verrucomicrobiota bacterium
TGTCGCAGAGTTCGACCTGGAGCGCCCGCGCGCGGCTGGCGGCGAGATACGGATCGTAGGCGAGCACCCGCATGCCGAAGGCAATCGCGCGCCGGGCCAATTCGCTGCCGATGCGGCCCATGCCGAGGATGGCGAGCGCCTTGCCGTAGAGTTCGACGCCCTGGAATTTCTTGCGCTCCCACTTGCCGGCGACCATGGAGGCGTGTGCCTGCGGGATCGTGCGCGCGGTGCTCACGAGCATGGAAAACGTGTGCTCGGCCGTCGAGATCGTGTTGCCGTCGGGTGTGTTCATCACGATGACGCCCCGCGCCGTGGCGGCGTCCACGTCGACGTTGTCCACGCCGACGCCCGCGCGGCCGACGACCTTGAGCGCCCGGGCGGCTTCGAGCACGTTGGGAACGCGTCCGGCCGGGATGACCGCAACCCCGTCCACATCTCCCACAACCAAGTCACCCGGCGCCACGGGCACGCCCGCGCACACGATTGGCATGCCGACAAGGCCC
>CALMVM010000296.1:0-7667 GCA_937873255.1 uncultured Verrucomicrobiota bacterium
CTCCGATTCCACACCGATGCGGCACCTGCACGCGCTGTCTCGACGCCTGCCCGACCGGAGCGATCCGCCGTGAGCAGCCGTACCATCTGGACGCACGGCTCTGCATTTCCTATCTGACCATCGAACACAAGGGACCGATCCCGCTCGAACTCCGCCCGCAAATGGGCGGACGCATCTACGGCTGCGACGATTGTCTCGACGCGTGCCCGTGGAACCGCTTCGCGCAAGCCAGCCGTGAGGTGACCTTCCAGGCGCGGCCGGCGACGGCGGGCGTGCCCTTGCGTGACCTCCTTGCGATGACCGACGAGGATTTCCGCGTGGCGTTCAAGGGCTCGCCGATCAAGCGCACGAAACGCCGGGGGCTCTTGCGCAACGTCTGCGTCGCCCTCGGCAACGTCGGCACCGGCACCGACCTGCCCGCGCTCGAACGCGCCGCCGCGCAGGAAGAGGAACTCGTCGCCGAACACGCCCGCTGGGCCATCGAACGCATCCGCTCGCGCACGGAGGCCGTCGCGCCCCGGGCATGAAAAACCGGGTCGCGGTCATCGGCGCGGGCGTCGGCGGGTTGACGTGCGCCGCCCTGTTGGCGAAGGCCGGGCTCGCGGTCACAGTGTTCGAGAAAAACGAGCGTGTCGGCGGCAAACTCAACTGGCTGGAAGCCGACGGCTACACCTGGGATACGGGGCCGAGCCTGTTGACGATGCCCTACGTCTTCGAAGGACTGTGGGAAAAACTCGGGCGTCGGTTGGAGGACGATCTGACGCTCGTGCCCCTCCCCGTCACCTGCCGCTACCGTTGGACCGACGGCGCGGTCATCGACGAAGACGCCGCGTTCTGGGAACGGCCGGACGTGGCGCGTTTCCTCCGTTACGCGCGCGGACTCTACGACCTGAGCGCCGACGCTTTCCTGCACCACCCGCTCGACGAATGGTGGCGGCAATTGCGCTGGCGCAATCTCTCCAAGCTGCGGCATCTGCCCAAGATCGCGTCGTTTCGCACGATGGACGGCGTGGTCCGGCGTTTCTTCGGACGCGACCCGCACCTCGTCCAGCTTTTCAACCGCTTCGCCACGTACAACGGCTCGTCGCCGTACGCGACGCCGGCGGCGTTCAACATCATTCCCTACGTCGAGGCGAAATTCGGCGGTTGGTACGTCAAAGGCGGGTTGTACAACATCGCCCGCGCGTTGGAACGCATCTGCCTCGAACTCGGTGTGCGCATCCTGACCGGCTGCGAGGTGCAGGCGCTCGGCGGCATCGGCGGTTACCACCTCCAAACGAACCTGGAACGCACCGGGCCATTCGATACGATTGTCTGCAATCAGGACGTGCTCACCGCGTACCCACGCCTGTTGTCGGAGCATCCGACCGCCGCGCGTTTCCAGCGCACGCACCTGGAACGCCTGACCCCATCGATTTCCGCGTTCCTGCTGTATCTCGGGGTGGCGAAGACTTACCCGGAGTTGTCGCACCACAACATTTTCTTCTCGGACGATTATCCGCGCGAGTTTCACCAGCTATTCACGGAACGCGAGCCCCTCGACGAACCGACGATCTACGTCGCTGTGCATTCCAAGGACGATCCCGAACGCGCCCCGGCGGGTTGCGAAAATTGGTTCGTGCTCGTCAACGCCCCCGCCCTGAAAGCTGACTGCCGCGTGGACTGGCCGTCCATGGCGCAGGAATACGGCGACCGGATCATCGAGCGCCTCGAAACGCGTTTCGGCTTTGGGGGATTGCGTGACGCGATCCGGGTGAGGAGGCAATTCACGCCGGCGAATTTCGAGACACGCTATCTCGCCAACGCGGGCAGCCTGTACGGTTTCGCGAGCCACGGGGTGTGCGCGGCGTTCCAGCGCCCGAAGTTGCAGCCTGATGGGCTGCGAGATTTTTATTTTGTCGGCGGATCAACCCATCCCGGCGGTGGGTTGCCTTTGGTCTGCCTGAGCAGCCAGATTGTTGCTGATAAAATCTTGCGCCAGCACACGAAACGACGGGCGCGTGGTTAGGCGGTAGCCTGTTCGCTGGAGCGCGTGGTTAGGTGTCACGGCTCCGAAGGAGGCCGAAAGCGAAGCTGTAAGGTCTCGGCAGCTTGGCTGATGTCATCGCGGATGGCTTTGGGCGGATACTCAAAGTGCTCTTGGTCACGCTTGATCCAAAACACGTACTCTCCAACGGCCAAGTGCGCCAGTTGCTGCTTGAGAGCTTCGACCGTGACGATGGTGTGCTCGGGCGCTTTGACCTCTGCCAGTGTCTTGTTTCGGTTTGTGCCCGGGAGCAGAGAAAAGCGCCACTGTTCGTAACCCGGTTCACGCCAACTATAGAGTTCCACGCCCTTGCCCATCAGTTTTGATGCGCGCGGGGTAGCGTCCGTTTGGGCAAAAAATGGCGTGGCAAATAAGACAAGCGAAAGAGCGAGTAGAAAACGCATATGGGGCTAGTGACACCTAACATCTAGTTAGATCGCTCCGGCTGCACGAAACCAATCGGCGCGATGCCTTCTCTTCGCGCGGAGGTGATATCGACGATTTCGTACTCGGGATCGTTTGCCCGCTCGAAACGACTGTGGTGCTTCTTAAATTCCTTCGTCGCCGAATCCAACGCCTCGTTGAAGCCCTTCCAGCCTTTGAGCTGGCGCGTCTCGCGGCTGGCCGCCTTCGCGAGGGCGCGGTTTTCAACACACTTGGCCGGGTCGTCGTCGCCGAGCATCGTCGTTTCGAGGCAGGCCGATTGTTTGCCGGCGTTGTCGAGATAAATGCCCAGAAACATGTGCCCCGGTTCGAGCACGAGAAACGTGTCGATGCCCATGCGCCGCAAGACCGAGGCGATCATCACGCTGGCATCGACGCAGTTGGCGTGCGACTCCGCGAGCGATTCCTCGATGAACCGCACATGGAGTGTGTAAAGCGATTCGCTCTCGGTCGTCGTGGTGCCGATGTCGCTGTACTTGATGCGGTGCTGGCGGAGCGCCTCCCACACGGCGAACACCTGGAGCAGCACCCGGCCCGGGTCGTGGCTCTGGTAGGCGTCGAAGCCATCGATGACTTTCATCTCCTGCGCCTCCTTGAGCAGAGTGGGGATGGCCGGGTGATCCTCGTTGACGTACGCCGCGAACATCCACGAGATATCGACGTAGTCACGCTCGTCGTCGGGGTTCTGATACGCGTACGGGCAATCATTGATCGGATGCACGCGCGCGGTCAGGAGACGCTGCCCGAGATTTTTACCGTCGGCCTGCACAGCGAACGACAGGTTCACGGGGATGCTCTGGCGCACGCGGTTGAGCGCGTCGAATTTGTAGTCGATCCGGGGCAGGAGGTGATATTCTTTGCCCTTCTCCGGCAGGTCGGCTTCCAGCACGCTCGCTTGCATGAGCGCGTTTTCGCGGAGTTCCACCCGCACGTGGGCACCATCGGCCGGGCTGGCAATCGTGACGCCGATGAGCCCGTTCTGGTCGCCGATCAGGTCCGGCGGGGGCATCGTCGGCGCGGCCGGAGCGGGCGGCGGCTTCGCGGCGGGATGGGTTTTGGCGTCGGGCCGCTCGGCTGGTTCGCTGTCGCGCAACGGCGGCTTGAGCGTGGCGCTCGCCAACAGCAGGGACGGGAAAATCTGGTCCTCGGGATCGACGAACGGCACCCATTCGCCGGGATTCAGCGCGGGCGTGGCGACGGTTTTTTTCGCATCGGAGGCGGCAGGCGTCGTCGCCTTCGTGGACTTCGACTGGGCGGTCCACGCGCGTCCGGCTAGCGGAAGAATGCATAAACCCAATGCGAGGAGTAGGCCCGTTTTCATGCGCGGAGGCGTCCCCGTTCTTTTGGAACGATTCGCCCGCTTTTGCAACCCCGGGATTGCCGCCGGGTTGCCCTGCATTTACAAGAATCCGTGCTGCAAGCCCCGTCCCAGCCCTCTTCGGCCGCAAGCCGGCGTTTTCCGCGCGACGCGTCGGATTGGGCCTGGTTGGTGTTCCTGATCTGGACGGCCGTGGGTTTCGTGGTCATGCCGCTCGACGTCACCGCCGCGCAGGTTCGCGCGTGGAATCTCCCTTCCGGCATCGGCGGCCTCGCGGTGGAAATCCTGCGGGTTTCCGACGCCCTGTGGATGCTGTTCGCCGCCGTGACGGTCTATCTGCACACCGTCGCCAGCGAGGGTCTGCCCACCGCGCGGCGGCAGGCGGCCATCATCCTCCTGGCATCGACGGTCGCGGAATGGGTCGGCGCACGCACCGGGTTCCCGTTTGGACCTTACGAATACACCGAAAATTTCGGCCCCCGGATCGGCGGCGTCGTGCCGATGGCGATCCCGCTCGCGTGGCTGGTCGTCGTCCTGTGCGGACGCAACGTCGTACTGGCGTTGCGCCCGACCGCCGGACGCTTCGAAACCGCTGCCGGCGTTGCCGCCGTGGCGACTCTCACCGACCTCAATCTCGAACCCGTCGCCTGGCATGTACGCGAATATTGGGTCTGGTATCCGCATCAACCCGGTCCCGCGCCGCTCTGGCCGCCGGCGCAAAACTACGTCGCCTGGACCGTCCTGAGTTTCGCGCTCGCACTCGCGCTGCCCATTGATCATACGCTCCGGCCGCGCCGGCCCGGCCGGTTGCGTCCGATCCTAGTCCTATGCCTACTTAACGCCCTGCTGGCGCTCGTTCACCTCGCCGCTAATCCACGCCGGGTCACAACAAAGGGGAACCCGCCAGCCGCGACCCGGTCGGGCCCGCGAGGGAGTTCATTCCGTCGGGCAACGGGAGGATCGGCAGCGTCGGCAACCGGACCGATTTATCCGTCAGCCAGAAGTTGTTGGAATATTCGCTCTCCTTGAGGAACCGCACGCTGCCGTCCACAAAAAGATAATGCGCCCCGCCGTCGTAAACGACCGGGTTGAACTGGTTGAGCAAATCGGCGAGCGGCTGGAGCAAGAGGTCCGCATAGAAAATGGTCGCGCCTTGCGTCTTCGGCGCGAGGAGGATGATTTGCGAGGGGTTCTCCAATCGGGACAACGGCACGGCGTTGAGCGGCAGGCCTTGCGGCGAGAGATCGTCGAACCCATTGTAAATGTAGCCGGTGTTGTTGATCTGGTCGGAGAGCACCGTGGTCAGCGGCAGTTTCGCCGTTTGCCGGTCGCTCGGATCGAGGAATACCCGGGGGTCGCTGGGGCTGAGGTATTCGCAAAAAAGCTGCGGCCAGGTGCCCCCGGCCGCGTTGCCGAGCACCGGCAACCCCTCGCCGACCGGATGGCCGGGCAATTGCTGGTTGTGGTCGTTGGCGTACAGGTGCGCGGCCACGCCGAGTTGACGCATGTTGGAAACCGCCTTCATCCGTGCGGAATACTGGTGCACACGGGTGGTAGCCGGGATCGCCACCGCGACCAGCACGGCGAGGACGGTGAAGACCACCAACGTTTCCAGCAGTGTGAAGGCACCTTTCACAGGCAGGGAGAGCGTGCTAAGATTACCGGGCGGTGTGGCATTTGACAAGCGCCATTGAGAACGAAACTCAATTCTCGCAACGGAGTATCGGGTCTGCGAACCACAGTGGCAATCACGCGCGAAGGGCAACGTCGCGCCCAAACCTGATCCGACCTGATGGCACTCTGGCCCTCGATCCAACGTTTCTGGCGGCGCTCCCCGCCGTTTTTGCGCGCGGCGGCGGCGACGATCCCGGTGCTGGCAGTCACAGGATATCTTTTCATCGAGAGTCGCGGTTCGGAGCGTCTCTTGCTCGAAGCGGAGACGGCGCGGCAGGAAGACAACGTCCTGCTCCAATTCCAGAATTTTGTGTCGGCGCGCATCGACGCGCTCAAAAACGTCGGTCATTTTGTGCTCTCGACCTCGGGGAAGGACCACGCCGGCGACCTCGCCCTTTTCGTCGGCCGTACGGAGGCGGAAATGCCGGGTTTCGAGTCGATTGCCGTGACCGATCCGCACGGGGCGGTGCAACAGCAGTTTCCGGCGGTCGCGCGGGGGAATCCGGCGGTTGCGGGCACGCCGGTGTTCGCCAAGGCGCTCGCGTCGCGCGTGTCGGCGGCCACGGGCAGTTTCGAACTGCCCGGCGGTCAGCAGGCGTTCACGGTTGTCGTACCCATCCTGCGCGAGAACACCGTGGTCGGCTCCGTCGTGGGCACGATCTGGCTGGCCGATGGGATGCGCGACCTCTTCGGCCGAGACGCCCTCGACTGGAACCTCGAAATCTCCGACCGCGCCGGTCGCACGGCCTACCGCTCGTTTTCGGCCGAGAGCAGCCCGCCGTCGCCCTCCCCACTCGTGGACGAACGCCACGTGCCCGTCGCCGACCTTGCCTGGAAGGTCCGCCTGTGGCCGACCCCGCTGCTGCTCTCGACCCTGCGTACCGCCCAGCCGTCGCGCATTTTGGTCATCGGTCTGTTGGCGTCGTTGGTCGTCGGCGTGGCGAACTTCCTCCTCGCCCAAGGGCAGGCACACCTGACCGAATCCCTGCGCGAGACCGAGCGACTGGCCTCCGATGTCGAGGCGACGCGGCGGCGGCTGAGCGAGATGGTCAACGGGATCGACGCCGTCATCTGGGAGATCGACGCGGCGACGGGGCGGTTCACGTTCGTCAACGACTACGCGCGCAAGCTGCTCGGCATCGACACGGCCCAATGGCTGTCCGACCCGGCGCGGTGGTTCGATTACGTGCATCCCGACGACCGGGCGCGCGCGCTGGAGATTTCGCGCCAGGCCACGCGCCCCGGCCAGACGTACCCGGCCGAGTACCGTATGATCGATGCCCACGGACGGGTGCTCTGGGT
This sequence comes from uncultured Verrucomicrobiota bacterium, assembly GCA_937873255.1. Lineage (GTDB taxonomy): Bacteria > Verrucomicrobiota > Verrucomicrobiia > Chthoniobacterales > SZAS-18 > CAHJWO01. The sequence goes on from CALMVM010000296.1 coordinate 6,765, forward strand.
GCGCGAGATCATCGCGGTCATCGGCCACGACGGGCAGGCGCGCGGACGGCGCGGGGTCGTGGTGGACATCTCGGCGCGCATCCAGGCCGAGGAGGCTCTCCGCCAGAGCCAGAAACTGGAGAGCCTCGGCGTGCTGGCCGGCGGCATCGCGCACGATTTCAACAACCTCCTCACCACGATCCTCGGCAACGCCGAGATGCTCGCGCCGTTCATGGCCGGCGACGCCGCGTCGGGGCGCAAGCACCTCGACAAGATCGAGCGCACGACGCGCCGGCTCGCCGAGTTGACCCGCCAGATGCTCGCGTACTCGGGCCGGGGGCAATTCACGGTCGCCGAGGTCGATCTGAACGCCGTCATCACCGAGATGACCGATCTGCTGGCCGTGTCCACATCCAAGAACGTGCGCGTGATCTACCATCTGGACCCGACCCTGCCGTTCATCGAGGCGGACGCCGCGCAGATCCGGCAGGTGGTCCTCAACCTCCTCACGAACGCCGCCGAGGCCATCGGCGAGCACGCGCGCGGGGAAGTCGTGATCAACACCGGCGCGGAAACACTCGACCTGGCGCAGACCGAGGAACTGTTCGCTGGGCAGGAGATGGAGCCGGGCGGGTACGTGCGGCTGGAGGTCACCGACACCGGCTGCGGCATGAGCCCGGAAACGCTCTCGAAAATCTTTGACCCGTTCTTCACGACGAAGTTCACCGGCCGGGGCCTGGGACTGGCGGCGTTGCGCGGCATCGTGCGGCGGCATCGGGGCGGCATCCGGATCTTCAGCCGGTTAGGGGAAGGCACGGTGTTTACTTTGCTGTTTCCCGCGAGTCACGCTCGCACGAGCCCACCGGGGGATGCCGATCCCGGCGACACGGCTTCGGGCGGGCTGCGCGGCGCATCGGTCGTGAT
>CALMVM010000296.1:7700-8223 GCA_937873255.1 uncultured Verrucomicrobiota bacterium
CCTCAAGATGGAGGGGGCGTCCGTCGTCCAGGCCGTCGACGGCGAGGATGGCATCGAGCAATTCGGCGACCACCGCGACTACCTGGATGCCGTGGTGCTCGACCTGACCATGCCTCGGCTCAACGGCGAGGAGGTTTTTCGCCAGATCAAGGCCGCCCGGCCCGAGTTGCCGGTGATTCTGTGTTCGGGCTACACGCAGGAAGACGTGGCGCGGCAGTTCACCGGGGTCGAACTGGACGGGTTCATCGAGAAACCATTCACGCCCTCGCAACTGATCGAAAAGCTGCGCGTGGTTTTGGCGGAGAACGGCTTCGCCAAAACGGAAGCGCTGGCCGTTCGCACGGGGAAAAACGATAAGAGTCGCAACCCGGTGGCGGATGGTTCATAGTCCCGCGAGGCGACGGCACGGTCCGCGCTTTTTCGCATGAACCTGCGTCATCTCTTCAAACGCGTCCTTACTCCCTCCGCGCCGGAACGGCCGTTGCACGCCATCGACCGGCGGATGGCCAAGGAGTGGATCAAG
>CALMVM010000296.1:8233-8704 GCA_937873255.1 uncultured Verrucomicrobiota bacterium
CCGTTGCCCTGGAAAAAGCCTACCGGGAACTCGGCCTCGAATCGACGGGGACCGTCCGGCGGCCGGAGGGGGAGGTTTCGACGTTTGCGATGAACGTCGCGGCGGACGTGGACAGTCCCTTCGACCAACGCTGACGCCCTTTGGCCACGACAAAAAAATAGGGCCACCCCGAGGGGGCGACCCTACCTTGAAACGGCCGCCCACGGCGGCGTTTTGCACAGCTTCCCCTTAGAACGGGATATCGTCGTCTTCCTCGACGTTCTGAGCGGGGGCCGGCTGCGGTTTCCCGCTGGGGCGTTGCGAACCGCCCTGCTGATAATTGCCGCCACCGCCGCGCTGCTGCGGCGGCTGCGAGCGTTGCGGACGCTGGTCGTACTCGTCACCGCCCCCGCCGCTCTGCGACTGGTTGCCCCCGCCGTTGTACGAACCGCCGCCCCCGCCGCCGCCTTCGCCACGGGAACCGAGAAGCTG
>CALMVM010000297.1:0-1970 GCA_937873255.1 uncultured Verrucomicrobiota bacterium
CTCCCCCACGCCCACCGGCCCGAAATTACCCCATCCACCCCGGCTTGCGGCGGCGAATGCACTCCATTGACACAAGTGCCTCGGCTGTTACCATGTGGCGCGATTCGAGACACCCGACTTTTGCTTACACTTTGCCTGAACAATCCTTGACGACCCGGGACCCCCACCTCTAAAACCGTCGCGGATTGCTTCAAGTTCGAAGCGCCCAATCATCACCAATGAGATTTCCGTTCGCCCTGACCGCCAAGATCGCCAAGTACATCGTTGGCCACAAGCTTCGCGGCACCGATAAGTTCGCCACGGTCCTCCAACTGGAGCCCCTGCACACCTGCAACCTGACCTGCACCGGCTGCGGGCGCATCCGCGAATACTCGACCTCGCTCAAGGACCTCATGTCGCTGGAGGATTGCCTCGGCGCGGCGACCGAGTGCGGCGCGCCGATGGTGTCCATCTGCGGCGGCGAACCGCTGATTTACCCGCAGATCGAGGCGCTTTCCAGCGGCCTGCTCAACGACCAGAAGCGCGTCGTCTACCTGTGTACCAACGCCATGTTCATGCGCCGCAAGATGCGCGCGTACCTGGCGCGGGAGTTCGGCCGCACGCCGCAGACCACCGAGCCGACGATTGCCAAGCTCATCGCCGAAGGGCTCATGAACGAAAAGGAAGCCGCCGAGGTCCGCAAGGGTCCGAAAGACCCGAGCGCCCCCGTGATGGCCCCGCACCCATTCTTTTTCTGGAACGTCCACCTCGACGGTCTGGAGTACACGCACGACCTGATCGTCGAGCGCGAGGGCGTCTTCAAGGAGGCGATCCTCGGCATGCGCATGGGCAAGATCCTCGGCTACCAGGTCTGCACGAACACGACGGTCTACAAGGAAACCGACATGACCGAGGTCGAGGGCATGCTCGATTTCCTGGCGGACTTCGGCGTGGACGGCCACACGCTCAGCCCCGGCTACGAGTACGACTCCGCCAAGGCCGACATGATCAAGCGCCTGAACCTGCGCCCGGAGGATTTCTTCCTGACCCGCGAGGGCACGCGCGAGAAGTTCAAGGACCTGACCGGCTGGAGCGAGCGCTACGCGATCCTCGGCACACCGATTTACCACGAGTTCCTCGAAGGCAAGCGCGAGCTGGAATGCTCCGCCTGGGCCATCCCCACGCGCAACATCGCCGGCTGGCGGGGGCCGTGCTACTTCATGGCCGGCGCGGGGCATTTCCCGACGTACGACGAGATGCTCAGGAACGTCGATTGGAGCAAGTTCGGCGTGGACAAGGACACCGGCGAGGCGCGCGACCCGCGTTGCGAGAACTGCATGACCCAATGCGGCTTCGAGCCGAGCGGCGCGTTGGGACTCAACGCCAAGCGCGGCGACACCTGGAAGAACATCCGCTACAACTTCGGCCCCCGGCCCAAGCCCTCGGGCAAGGGCAAGGAGGTCAACGCGTACAACGGCGTCACCGCCGGCAAGGGCCACATCACCGGCCCGCAGGCCAAGAAGAACAGTTCGCCGCTCGCCACGTCCGACGTGATCCCCGAGCCCGCCGCGTCGATCCCGGCGGCGGTGTAGCCCTTTGGCGTGGTCCGCACCTGGGGACAGTCCCCGGGGCGGCAGGAATTTGATTGCAGGCAGGTCCAAACAAACCGTAAACCCATTCCTACCAAAACCATGCGGGCACCCGCAACCCGTTGCGCCGTGTCCGTTCCCTGGCCGCTTCCTTTTCTCTAACGACCAGTCATGGCAAAAATCGTCCGCCTCCCCAAGACCCGCGGCAGCCTCGCCCTCAAACGTCCCTCCTTCCGGGTGGACGACGAGGAGTTACGCTCTACCGCGCGGCTGGCGCAGGAAAACCTCCTGCGGCTCCAATCGCCGGAAGGCTGGTGGGAGGGCGAACTCTTCGTCGATAGCACCCTTTGCTCCGACTACGTGCTCTACATGCACTGGCGCGGCAAGGTGGACCCCGTCTTG
>CALMVM010000297.1:1980-6590 GCA_937873255.1 uncultured Verrucomicrobiota bacterium
TTGCAGGAAAAGTGCATCAAGCACATCCGCCGGCGTCAGCTGGCCGATGGCGGCTGGAACATCTACCACGGCGGCCCGAGCGAGATCAACGCGTGCGTGAAGGCGTATTTCGCCATGAAGCTCGCCGGCCACAGCCCGCAGGCTCCGTGGATGTGCGAGGCGCGCGCGACGATCCTGCGCCTGGGCGGCATCCCGCGCTGCAATACCTTCAGCAAGTTGTACTTCGCGCTGATGGGCGTGTTTCCTTGGAAATACCTGCCCTCGATCCCGGCGGAGATGGTGCTCTTTCCCGACTGGGCATATTTCAACATCTACCAGATGTCGAGCTGGTCGCGCGCGATGCTCATCCCGCTGTCGATCATCAACCATTTCAAGCCCACGCGCACCCCGCCGCCCGCCAAACAACTCCACGAGTTGTACCCGTGCGGCACGGAAGGGATGGATTTTTCCCTGCCGCGCTCGGAACGTTTCTTCACGTGGCGCAATTTCTTCCTGCGTTGCGACACGATGCTCAAGTGGTTCGAGACCGTCGGTTTCCGGCCGTTGCGTGAGCGTGCGCTCAAGCAAGCCGAGGCGTGGATGGTCGAGCGCATGGGCGAGGGTTCGGACGGGCTGGCGGCGATTTTCCCCGCGATGCTCAACGGGCTGATCGCCCTCGAAGTGCTCGGCTACGAGGAGGACCACCCGGTTTTTCAGAAGGCGAAAGCCGACTTCGAGGATCTGTTTGTCGATGACCCGGAGGATTTCCGCATCGCGCCGTGCTTTTCGCCGGTGTGGGACACGGCGATCAACGCCATCGCGCTGGCCGAGAGCGGTCTGGACCCCGCGCACCCGGCGCTCCGCAAGGCGGGCGAATGGCTGTATTCCAAGGAGGTCCGGCTGCGCGGCGACTGGATCAAGCAAAACCCCGAAGCCGAGGCGAGCGGCTGGGCGTTCGAGTACAACAACGTCTATTATCCCGACACCGACGACACCGCGATGGTGCTGATGGCGTTGCGGCTGATTTCCCCGGAAAACCCGGAGGCGGCCGACGCGGCGTTCAAGCGCGCGCTGGACTGGCAGATGAGTTTCCAATGCCGCGACGGCGGCTGGGCGGCGTTCGACAAGGACGTGATGAAAGGCTGGCTGGAGGACGTGCCCTTCGCCGACCACAACGCGATCCTCGACCCTTCCTGCTCGGATTTGACCGGCCGCACGCTCGAATTGTTGGGCTACCTCGGCTGGGACAAGCGCGACCGCCGCGTGGTCCGCGCGCTCACCCATCTGCGCAAAACCCAGTGCGACGACGGTTCGTGGTACGGGCGCTGGGGGGTCAATTACATCTACGGCACCTGGCAGGTGCTGCGCGGGCTGAAGGCCATCGATTACGACATGACCGAGCCCTGGGTGCGGCGCGGCCACGATTGGCTGGCGTCCTGCCAGAATGAGGACGGCGGCTGGGGCGAGAATTGCAATACCTACGACGATCCCACACTCAAGGGACGCGGCCCGAGCACGGCCAGCCAGACGGCATGGGCGCTCATGGGCCTGTGCGCGTGCGGCGACCTGGACTCGGCCGGCGTGCAGCGCGGGCTGCGCTACCTCGTGGACACGCAGAACGCCGACGGCTCATGGACCGAGGACGAGATCACGGGCACGGGGTTCCCGAAGGTTTTTTATCTGAAATACGACATGTATCGAAACAATTTCCCGCTGCTGGCGTTGGCGACGTATGCCAACATGCGCGGCGGGATTTTCCGCCCGACGCAGCACGCGGACCTGAAGGCGGATTCGCGCCTGGGCGTGTATCCCCGGCTGATGAACCTCGCGCCGCAGTTGAAGGAAGTGTTCAGCGGGGTGTTCAACACCGCCGGCACGCGGGCGTCGTGATTTCGGAGAGTGCGACCTCTCAGCCTGGTCGCTTCCGAGTTATCTTGTAGTTACATCGCGCACGCGATACTTGTCTAATGGGCAAACCTATGTCGGTTGGCGTCAGCGGATTATTAGGCGAAAAACTGTTCTTCTAATAATGCGAATTTTCGTCTAATAAATAGTTAGGCACCTATGAACACTCCATCATTTCGGTACGTCTTCGTTGCTATGGTCTCGCTCTCGCTGAGTGCCTGCGTGCCGTACCGCTTCACCGATGCTCCTGCCATTGCCGGTCAGGTGGTCAGTCGTGCTTCCGGGCGTCCGGTGGCAGGCGCGGTGGTGTCCATGACTTCTGGCCATGCCTCCGCACACGTCCGCACCGACGCGAGCGGCAGCTTTAGCTTGCCTGCCTTGCAGCACACCGGTTTGTTCATCGTCGGCATGGAGGGCTACCACCCGAGCGGCGATCTGCATATCGAGGCAGCCGGTTATCACCCTTACGCCGAGAGCGGGATCGGTTCTCCTGGGTCGGCTCGCGGTGGTCCTACTCGCGGGTACGGAGTCATTGAGTACGGGCGAGTTGGTCCTGATCTGGAGCACATCCATGTCGCACTCACACCCGGTGCCTAACCACGCGCTCCAGCGAACAGAGGCTGGCGGTGGGGTCTTCCGTGTTGGTTTTGTTTGCCTCGCCAGCCTCTGTCGCTGAGCTTGAGTCCGTTAGGCGACTCGGCCACGCTTATGAGAACGTTCATCCTCCTGACCTTGCTTTGCTGCATTCTGCCAGAGCGCGGTTTTACGGCTGATACACCGAAGCTCTCTGATGTCTTCACTGTTTACGAGTTTTTCACGGGCCAGGGCTACAATTGGCCGCAGGACACAACGGGAGTGATCGTCCTCAAAGACAAAAGAGTGTTTTTCTTCAAAACTCCCGTGCCGTGGCAGGAGAAGGAGCAGTACCGCAAGTCTTCCGTTTGGGTGCCCGCTCCCACTTACCGTGTCCAGTTCAGAAATAAAGTTCCGACCGTGCTTCCGGTGGAGCAGCAGAAGCTGCCCAGACCTGAAGATATTTTCTGTACCGCTGTATTCCCGGACGAGAAGGGAGCGCACTTTACCCCTGACTCGTTGCTCGAAGCGCTGCCGAAGTTCGTGCAGGAGCGCCCTCCACAGGCGGAGTTGGAGGCTTCCGGAGATGGTCAGCACGGCGTGTTCGTGCTTACCGATGGCCGAGTGATAGAGTGGGGCACCCATAGCAAGCGGTGGATTCTTCTCCACCATTTCGTCTACCCGACCGGATTTTACCGCCTGCCACAGTGACGCCGCCTAACCACGCGCTCCAGCGAACAGGCAGGGCGGTCAGGCCGTCTCTGTTCTTCCGAGCCTGTTTTCGCCCTGCCTGTCGCTGAGCTTGGAGGCGTTAGGCGACTACGTGCATATGTACATCGGGCCGATTGACCAGAGCCATCTGCCGGCGTGTGCAGAACTCTTCGAGAGCACGTTCAACGGCCCGCCGTGGAACGAAGTATGGCACCCGCAGGACGTAGAGCGACGCTTGGCCGATTGCTACCACACTCCAAACTTCTACAGCCTTGTTGCCATGGACACCGGAGGACTTTTGGGGTTCGCACTGGGCTGCCGCGAGTCCTACAACCGCCAGCAACATTTCTTCCTCAAAGAGATGTGCGTCACACCAGACCATCAGCGTGCTGGCATCGGCACCCAACTCATGGAGCGTCTCGTCGCCGATCTCTCCGGCATGGGCGTCTCCCGTGTTTACCTGCTGACCGCCCGCGACGGGATCGCCGAAGCTTTCTACCGCAAGCGTGGCTTTTATGTCAGTCCCAAGATGGTTGTCATGGGCTGCCGCCTCACCGAGTGACGTTCCTCCGCCATCGTCCATCGCCTAACCACGCGCTCCAGCGAACAGCGGCTGGCGTTGAGGTCTTTCTTGCATTCCAAGTCCTTTCTCGCCAGCCTCTGTCGCTGAGCTTGGCTACGTTAGGCGGCTACCCCACCCATGAGCGATACCATTAAGCTCGCTACTGCTGGCAACGTTGTTGTTCCCGCGTTCCTGACCTTGCAGCAGCGCGGCTACTCCGTTCGCCGGGATGCGCCGAGCGGTCCCGGCGACGACCCGCTTTGGCACGCGGAGCGCGAGGGCATCCACCTCATTGCCGAGGAGCCTTTGAATTTGCTCGCTCTCGCTGCCATCATCGAGAGCCGGGGAACCGGGTGGCGCGCTACCGATGAGCAGATCGAGTCATTCTTGCGCGAGTACGTCGAGCACCCACCCGCCGCCTAACCACGCGCTCCAGCGAACAGAAGCTGGCGTTGGGCTCTTTTGTGCTATCCTCATCTGTCCTCGCCAGCCTCTGTCGCTGAGCTTGGAGGCGTTAGGCAGTGCTCGCGCTTCTACAGACATGCCAAAGTTTTCAACTCTTATCCACGGTTGCAACTTCCTGCTGCCGACCGAGGGTTCTCCGCAGAAACACGGCTTTTATGTTTGCACCTTCGTGGAGGCTGCCAGCGTGGCAGACGCCCAAGCCGCCGCGCTCAGCTTGGTACGCGCCAACCCGAAGTTACGAGCCACCGTCCAGAACCCGCCCGACGATCCGCCACGTCTGGAGTTTGAGGAGGTCGAGCAGCTTGCCGAGTGGCCAGCCGATTGCGTTCGTCCGCTCAGCGGCTTTTCCTTTTATGTCGAGTCTGCTCCATCCACCCGCACGGCCTAACAGCAACTGTGATGATTAAGCAGCGGT
>CALMVM010000298.1:0-3571 GCA_937873255.1 uncultured Verrucomicrobiota bacterium
AGAATACAACGTCGAACGCGTCACCGACCGCAACATCGTCGGCGGCATCTTCAAGGGCAAGGTGCGCAACATCGAGCCCGGCTTGAAGGCGATGTTCGTGGACATCGGCTTCGAGAAAAACGCCTTCCTGCACTTCTGGGACGCGCTGCCGGGGCTGGATGATTCCAGCATCGAACGCATCGAGCGCCCCGAGAAGAAGGGTGAGGGCAAGAAGGGTCCCAAAAAACAGAAGCCCACCGCCAAGGACATCCCCACACTCTACCCCGTCGGCAGTGAACTCATCGTGCAGGTCACCAAGGGCCCCATCGGCACCAAAGGCCCGCGTGTTTCCACGAACCTGTCCCTGCCCGGCCGTTACCTGGTGCTCATGCCCTACAGTGACCAGAGCGGCATCTCGCGCAAGATCGAGGACCCCAAAGAACGCGAACGCCTCAGAAAAATCCTGCGCGCGCTCGATATTCCCGAGGGCATGGGAGTCATCATGCGCACGGTCGGCGAGGGGCAGCGGGCGCGGTTTTTCGTGCGCGACCTGAGCCTACTGCTGGAGCAGTGGCGCGGCATCGAGGAGGCGATGAACAACAAGAAAGCCCCCGCGTGCCTCTTCGAGGAACCCGACCTCATCGACCGCACGGTGCGCGACTTCCTGACCGACGACGTGGACAAGGTGGTCTGCGACGACCCCGCCGCCGTCGAGCACATGAAGGAACTCGTCGGCCAGATTTCGAGCCGTTCCAAGGGCCGGATCGAACTCCACACCGACCACCTGCCCATCTTTGAAAAACACAACGTCCAGCGCCAGATCGACGATGCCTTCCACCGGCAGGTGTGGCTGAAGTGCGGCGGCTACATCGTGTTCGACGAGACGGAGGCACTCATCGCCATCGACGTGAACACCGGCCGCAACAAGGGCAGCAAAGACATGGACAAAACCATCCTCCAGACCAACCTGGAGGCCGCCGACGAGATCGCGCGGCAACTGCGCCTGCGCAACGTGGGCGGGCTCATCATCGGCGACTTCATCGACATGAAAAGCCGCAAGGACCAGCAAATGGTCTACGACCGGATGAAGGAGCGCATGAAGCGCGACAAATCGAAGACCCACATCCTGCCGCTCTCGCCGATGGGCCTGATGGAAATGACCCGCCAGCGCGCGCAGGAAAGCCTGAGTTCGTCGGTGTACGTGGCCTGTCCGTATTGCCAGGGGCGCGGCAAGGTCAAGAGCGCGATGAGCATGAGCGTGGAGCTGCAACGCGCCCTGCACGCGATCATGCGCCGGCACAAGGAGACGAGTCCCGAACTGCGCGTGATCGTGCATCCCGAGGTTCTCCAACGCCTGCGCACCGAGGACGAGGAACTCCTGGTCGAACTGGAGCGCAAGCACGAGGGCCGGCTGACGTTCCGCGCGGACGCGACGTACCACCACGAGAAGTTCGTGGTGCAGGACGCGCTGACGAACGCGGAACTGAGGCCCTGAGCGCGCCCGCGCGTGCTTGCGGTCCGTCGTCGCGGCTGGTACGCTGTCCCGTATGACCGCCGTGCTGCCGGACAATCTGGAGGAGGTCCGTTCGTACGTCCCTTTCCTCAAACCCGTCCCCCTGGCGGACGGACGTGAACCGGAGAGCCGCGTCGTGTACAGCGGCATCTCCTGGGAAAAATACCTCGCCATCGACAAAGCGCGGGGGGAAGACAATTCCTACCCGCGCTTTTACTACCTCGACGGCGAACTCGAAATCATGTCCACGTCCGACGAACACGAACGGATCAAGAAAGGGTTGGGAGATTTTCTTGCCGATTATTTCTTCGAGGCCGGCTTCGAGATCGTGAACCGGGGGAATGCGACGATGTGGCTGCCACTCAAAAGCGCCGGGGCGGAGCCGGACGACTCGTGGTGCATCGGTGAAGCAAAGCAATTTCCCGACCTCGTCCTGGAAATCGCCCTGACCAGCGGCGGCGTGCGCAAGCTCGAACTCTACCGCCGTTTCCAGGTGCCGGAGGTATGGTTCTGGAAAAACGGCCGTCTGGAAATCTTCGCCCTGCGCGCGGACGGCGGCGGCTACGAGGCGCTGGAGGCGGGCAGCCGGCTGCTGCCGGGACTGGACATCGGGTTGCTGGAGCGCTGCGTGGCGATCCCGTTGTGGCGAGAGGCCCGGCGGACGTTTCGCGCGGGCTTGTCCGCTGCTGGCGCGGAGTGAGTCTTTGGCCATCCGCTACGACCGCGCGGCCCGCCGCCGTTGATCGTCACGTCGTTGCCCGCGCTGTCGCCTTGCGAGCTACCCTTGACCTCCCAGCCTGCCCACCGGGCGAAACCCTTTCCACCGGCAGGAGATGGGGTGCAGGATGTCCGAACTTTCCGGCGGTGTGAAAAAACTACAATTTTCCGATCCGCCCACGCCGGTCCACCGTTTCAACCACGAAAAACCTTCGGGATCAGCGACTTGCCGCGCGATGGATTTTCCGATCCCGGCCGCGACGGCGGCGTCCGGAACGCCCCGTGGGCAGCATCTTGCGCCCGCTTTTTCGCTCAGACGCTCAGCCCCTCGGACTTCAACTCACCGACGCCGGAGATTTTCCACGCGCCGCCTTCCTTCTTGAGCAGGTATTGGTACTGCACGCGCCGGCCGTCGCTGCCTTCGACCGTCACGTTGATGACCGCCTCCTCGCCCGTGTCGAACGCCAGGCCGTATTCCACCTTGGCCGCGTGCGCGATGAGCGGGTAGCCGCTTTTGACCATTTCCTCGAAACTCCCCACGGCAAACATCTCCTGGATGGCTCCGGCGGCGAAGGTGTACGCCTTCGCGTAGTCGTTGGCGCGGAAGGCCGCCAGTTGGGCGTCGATGACGCGGCTGAGTTCCTGTTTCACGGGGTCGGTGCTGAGATGGGAGGACGGCGGTTGGGCGCGGACCGTTCCCACCGGCGACAGCGCGACCGCGACGGCGACGAGGATCAGCGGCGGCAGGCGGCGGAGAAAGGAGCGGCGCATGGAAAAGAGGATGACGCGTTCCGGCGCGGACCACAAGGCCGGCGAAGCGCACCGACGAAACATCCGCCGCAACGGCGGGCGCGGATGCCGCGAAATCCCGTCGCGCCAGCGGCAGGAGCGTGCAATTTCCTCCGCGCGCGTCTATCGGTGGAGCGATGCCACCCGCCGCCTCGCCTGCCGCCGAACCGGCGCTCTCGCGGCGGTTCGTGGGCGGTTGCGCGCTGCTGGCGGGGGCGGTGATGTTCGCGCTGGGGATATCCCGCAACGATTTCCCGTGCGAATACCATCCCGACGAACCCTCCAAGGTCGCGCAACTCATCGACGGCACGCGCAACTACCATCATCCCCCGCTCATGCTCACGCTGGCGGACGCGGCGGCGCGGGTTGGCGGCGTCGCGCGCCAACGCGCGGACCTCGCGCGCGTGGGCCGCACGCTTTCGGCGGCGTACCTCGCCGGGGCGGTGGCGCTGTTGACGATCCTCGCGGCGATCTACGGCGGGACGCGCGGCGCGGTCGTGACAGCCGCCGGAGCGCTCTGCATCGACGCGCAGGCGGTGTTGGCGGCGCATTTTTTCAAGGAGGACGCGCTGT
>CALMVM010000298.1:3581-14174 GCA_937873255.1 uncultured Verrucomicrobiota bacterium
GGGGAAGGCTCGACGCGCTGGCGCTCGGCGCGGCGGCGGGGCTGGCCCTTTCGTCGAAATACCTCGGCGCGCTGGCGGTGGTTTATGCGCTGGTGCTCGCGGGGCTCGCGGGGCTCGCGGGGAATGCAGAGTGCAGAATGCAGAATACAGAAGTCCGGAAAGGGGAAGCAGAGGGCGGTGTGATTAGCGGTTGGCCCGTTTCTTCACTGAACTTCTGCATGATCACCCTGCGGGCGATGTCTCGCAGACTCGGCTCCGCATTCTGCATTCTCGGCCTGCTGCTTGCCGTCGTCCTGTGCAACGCTCCGGCCTCGTGGGGGCATTTCGGCGAGATCCGCGCAGGCTGGCGGCTGGGGGTTTCCACGGTTCAGGAGGGCAACGGCGGCGTGGGCGCGTCGGTGCCAAACCCGCAATTTTTATGGATGCTCGTGGGGTTGACCCCGCCGTCGGTGCTGCTGGGGGCGGTGGTGTTTTGGGCGGATTTGCGAAAACACCCCTTCCGCCTGCACGCCGACCGCTGGCTGGCGGGGCTCTCTCCACTGTGGCTGACGGCGGTGTTCTCGTTCTCGGCGAGCACGGCGGTGCGGTATTTCCTGCCGGTGAGCCTGATGCTCGGTTGCGTGGCGGGCGCGGCGTTGCCGGGGGCGGTGCGTTGGCTGGCGGTGCGGCTCGGCGCGCCGGCGGTTTTCTCGACCCATCGAGCCGGAACGATGCTGGCGCTGGGGTTCGTGTGGTTGTTCAGCGTGCAGCAAGTCGTTCCCCTGGTGCTGGGATTCGCGGAGGACGACCGGGCCGAACTGACCCGCTGGACCGTCACCCACTTGCCGCCGGGATCGACCATCGCACAGGATTCTCTGGCGCAACTGCCCGTCCCGGTGCGGCAGACCTTGCCGGATGCGCGTCTCGTTTTCCTGGACGCGCCGAGCGTGGCGGACCTGGGCAGCTTGCAGGAGATGCGCGCGCGCGGGATCGGCTATGTCGTGGTGTGCTGGTACGATTCGCGCCGCTACGTGGACCTGCGCAAACACCCCGGCCCGGACGCGCGCGATTTCCTGCGCCGACGGCAGTTTTACGAGGAACTCCAAACGCATGCGCGTTCCCTTTGGAGGAGCGAATTACGGCAACCCTTCCCGTTGCGGCCGGGCCTCGAACTCTTCGCGCTCGATCCGCCGTAAAGAAATCCCCTTGCCAAGCCGGGACGGTCAACATATTGTCCGCTTCCCTCCCAACCAGGGGGACGCAAGAGTTATGGCATACGCAATCCTCAAAGCCGGCGGCAAACAGTACAAGGTGGCCGAAGGCGACGTGATCGACATCGCAAAACTGGACGCCGAGGCGGGCCAGGAAACGACGTTTTCCGAAGTCCTGTTCCACGCCGACGGAGACACGCTCTCCCACGGCAGCCCGACCCTGAGCGGCGCGTCCGTCGTGGCCGAGGTCGTCGAACAGCGCAAGGCCGACAAGGTCATCGCGTTCAAGTACCGCCGCCGCAAGGGTTACCACCGCACGGTCGGCCATCGCCAGAAGCTCACCCGCGTGAAGATCAAGACGATCTCCTTCAAGGCTTCCAAATAAGACAATTTTCCCCTTCTCGTCATGGCACATAAAAAAGGTCAGGGCAGCGTCAAGAACGGCCGCGACAGCGTATCGAAGCGGCTCGGCGTCAAGAAATTCGGCAGCGAACAGGTCGTTGCCGGCAACATCATCATCCGCCAGCGCGGCACGAAGTACCACCCCGGCCGCAACGTTGGCCTCGGGCGCGACTACACGATCTTCGCGCTCGTCGACGGCGAGGTGAAGTTCGACCGCAACGGCCGGCGCGTGAACGTCGTCGCCGCCGAAACGGCCGCGGCCTGAGGCAGCCGTCCGGCCCCGCGCGGCCGGGCGAATCCGGGGTTGGCATGCGTGCGACCCGCCCGAAGACCGGCGAACCTTCCCGTTCGCCGGTTTCGTTTTACAAGAAAGCGTTCGAGCGGCTGACGGCCGACGAGCGTTACCGGCGCAACGTCGAATGGGGCGAGCCGCGTTCCGGGCATCCCGAGGGGAAAATCGGGGCGCACATCGACGACCTGGAACGCAACGCCGCCACGCTCGACGCGAAGCTCTTCGCGACGGACCGCTGGCGGCTGCGGCTCTTGATTCATTCGCACGACACGTTCAAGCCCGAGGCGGACGACGTGAAGATCAGCCATCCGCGCAGCCACGCGTCGCTGGCGCGGGCGTTTTTGGCGGAGTTCTGCCCAGATGATGCCGGGCTGCTGGACATGGTACAATTCCACGACGAGCCCTACGCGCTCTGGCGTCAGGGACAGCACGGCCGGCTCAACCGGGAGCGGTACGATGGGCTCTTCGCGTTGATCCGGGAGTGGGATTTGTTCCTGGCCTTCCTGATCGCGGACGGCTGCACGGCGGGCAAGAACCGGGAGCCGCTCCATTGGTTCTTTGGCGAGGTGGAGCGTCACGGCATCCGGTCGCCCGTGACGGCGGAAGACATTTCATGATCGACTCGTCTTCCGGCTGCTCGCAAGCTTCCTGGCCCCGTCTGCTCAAGCGACTTCCCCAGCCCCGGCAGGGGCGTAAGATTTTAGCCCACGGCGTAAGCCGTGGGTTCTCGCGTTTTCCTATCGTCATAGCCCCGGCAGGGGCGTAAGAAAAGACGCGTGGCCCACACGCTGGCGTTGCTGCTCACCCACATCGTCTTTTCCACCAAGGAACGCCGTCCGTGGCTGGAAGACGCGGTGCGTGCCGAGGTGTTTGCCGACCTCGGCGGCATCGCACGCGAGGCGGGCGCAGCCGCCTTGACCATCAATGGTACGGCTGACCACGTTCATCTGCTTGTGACCTGCCCGCCGCCGTTGGCCATCGCCGAATTGGTGCGCTTGCTCAAAACCAATTCCGCCTTGTGGCTGCACCGCGAACACCGCTGCACTCATGCAGGCTTCGCTTGGCAGACAGGCTACGGTGCGTTCAGCGTGAGCCACTCCGCACGGGAAGCCGTAAGCGAATACATCGCGCGACAGGAGGAACACCACCGTCGAATCGGTTTCGCGGAGGAGTTCGTCGCCATGCTAAAAAAACACGGCGTGGCGTACGACGAACGGTTCGTGCTTGGCTAAAGAAATCGACGCGTCTTTCTTACGCCCCTGCCGGGGCTATGACGGAGCGGTATGCTTTTCCCACGGCTCACGCCGTGGGCTAAAATCTTCCGCCCCTGCCGGGGCTGCGGAGGCAGAGGCGCGTGCGGAAAACCATTGCGGTCACGCATTCGCCTCGGCTAGCAATCAGAAACATTTCGGTCTTCCACCCCCATGTTCCACGTCGTCCTCGTCGAACCCGAAATCCCGCCCAACACCGGCAACATCTCGTCGAGCCGCTCGGCTTTTCGCTCGACGACAAATATCTCAAGCGCGCCGGCATGGACTATTGGGAACAGGTGCGTGTCACCCTCTGGGACAGTTGGGACGCGCTCCACGCCGCGCGGTTCGCGGATGGCGCGGCGCGGTATTTTCTATTGACCACCAAGACGGAACGACCCTACGACGGGCAAGCGTTCGCGCCGGGGGATTACCTCGTGTTCGGGCGCGAGACACGCGGACTGCCCGAGAGCCTGCTTGCCGCCGCCGGGCGCGAACGTCTGCTGACGATCCCGATGGCCCCCGCCGCGCGCAGCCTCAACCTCGCCACGGCGGCGGGCATCGTGTTGTTCGAGGCGTTGCGTCAGGCGCGGAGCCGATCCATTTCCGGGTCAGCCTGAGCGCGCATCAAGAGAATCCCCGCCGAGATGAACCAGGCGGCCTGCGCGAAAACGACCAACCCGAAGCCGTGTACGTCGAGCTTCAGCCACCCCGCGAACAGCGCCGGCGGGATCGCCGATCCGATCACCAACCCGTAAATGACCAAGGCCCCCGGCCAGCGTCCGCCCCGGCGCATCGCCAGCGACCAGAGAACGATGGCCACACACGAGCCGACTGTATAAATTGCGGCGAACGCCTGGTTGACGCAGAAGGTGTAGCCGAGCATCAGTCGCCACAATTCCGATTGAGGGCTGCCGTCGGCGACGCGGCTCAGGAGATCGGCGGCGACAAACCCGCTCATCGCGGCGGCAATCATGATCGCCACCGCCGCGAATCCCTGCGCCACCACGGCCGCCAGCCCCAGCCAGCCGGTGCGCCGCAGACTCCCGCTCAACGCCAGCGCGCCGAGGAACGCCGCCGCCACGCCGACGATTGCCAACCCGTGCGCGACCCGGTCGACCAGCACGAGGTGCGCGACGGCGCGGACGGTCATGGGCCCGTGTCCCGCCACCGGATGGATCATCATCGTGAGCATGCCCGCAAGGTTTCCACCCACCAGCAACATTCCGCCCGCGCGTTGGTCGTTCATGGATCGAAGCGTCGCGGCGGGAAGGCTTTCCTGTCGAGGACCGATGTGCGAGCATCCCGCAAAAACCCCCCGCCCTTGGCCGTAACCGCCTCCCCGACCCCGCGCAAGCCCGCCCGCCGCGCGGCGCGCACCCGCGACCGGCTCGGCGATGCGCTGATCGCGTTGATGCTGGAAAAATCCTTCGAGGACATCACCGTGGGGGAGGTGCTGACCCGCGCCGGGATGAGCCGCTCCACGTTCTACGCGCACTTCCGCGACAAGAACGACCTGTTTCTCAGCGACGTGGACGATTTCTTCGGGATGATGAGCACGCTCTTGCAGCGCCGGGGCGACCGTTCGGACCGCGTCGCGCCGGTGGCGGAGCTATTTGCCCACGTGGCCGAGTCGCGCGCGTTCGTCGCCGCGCTGGTGGACGCCGGCCGGATGGGCGACGTGAAGGAACTCGGCGAGGCGCACTTCGCCGTCGGCATCGCGGCGCGGCTGGCGCACGGACCGCGTGCGATCCCGGAAAAAGACCGCGCCGCGCTCGCGCACGCGCTGGCGGGAGCGTTGTGGTCGCTGCTGATCTGGGGGTTGCGCCAGGGAACGGCGGTCACGCCGCAGGGTTTGGATGCCCTTTTCCACTCGTTGATCCCCGGGCCGGCTATGCCTATCCCCGTTGTCCCGCCACGGGAGAGGCAAACCGTTTCGCAGGGTCGTTGAGCAGCCGGATCACCCGCCGCGCCGAAGGCGCAGCCTGTCATCAAACCTTTCCTCACGCCGGCTTCACGCCCTGACGCCACAGCCACGCGCCGCCCTTCACCCCGTTGGTGTTGTCGATGATCTCCACGTCGGCGTCGAGCTTGAAGGTGACTTCCTTGGCGTTGCCGCCGCCGATGTAGAGGTGGTCGAAATTCGTCAGGGCGCGCATGTTGGCGACGGCCTTGCGCACGCGGCGGTTCCACTTGGCGGGGCCGATCCTTTTGAACGTCTCGTCACCGAGTTGGTCGTTGTACGTCTCGCCTTGGCGGAACGGTGCTTGCGAAAGCTCCAGATGCGGCCCGAGTTGCCCGTCGCTGTACAAGGCCGAGCCGAACCCGGTGCCGAGCGTAATGACCATCTCGATGCCGTGCCCCTTGACGACGGCGAGGCCCTGCATGTCGGCGTCGTTGATGAGCCGCACCTCGTGGCCGAGGTGAGTGGACAATTCCTTCGCCAGCGCGAACCCGCGCAAATCCTCGGTGCCGAGCTTGGGCGCGGTGAGGATCGTGCCCCGGCGCACGACGCCCGGGAAGCCGATGGAGATCCGGGTGTAGTTGAGCGCGGCGAGCGGCTCGACGAGTTGCAGCAGCGTGCCCAACAGGATTTCCGGCGTGCAGGGATGCGGCGTTTTGACGCGCACGCGGTCGCTGAGCAGGTTGCCCTCGGAATCGAGCACGGCGGCCTTCAGGCCGGTGCCGCCGACATCGATGGCGAGGATGCGCAGATCAGCGGAGGGGGGCAGGGGGGCGTCTTCCATAATGCGGGGTGCGGAGCGATCGAAGTTACGAGCAGGAGAGCGCGGAGAGAAGTCCAAAAGTTTCCGGCCCACGATCTTCCTCGTGGACTTCGTTGCCATCCAGCGTGTCCTCGACGCGATTCTCCGCGCCGGACGGTTCGCCGCGACCGATGATCTCAACGGCACGTTCCTGCCGTCCGCGCGGCCGGAAGCGGAGATTCGCCGTTTCGGCCTCGCGCTGACGCCCGGCCCGGGATGGGCGGCATGGGTGGAAGAGGAGAAATTCGACGCCGTTTTCCTGCATCGCCCCTGGAATATGGATAACGCATCGCGGCGCGCGCTGGCGGCCGGCGGGGTCGGGGTGTTGGCGTATCACTTGTCGTTCGACGAACGGCTGACGACCGGTTTCAACCCCACGCTCGCCGCCGCGTGCGGTTGGGGCGAACCGATGCTGTTGGGCGAAAAGGAAGGCCGCCCGCTCGGCATGACGTGCGCGCTGCCGGGCGGTCCGTTGTCGTTCGCGGAGGTGGCGGCGCGGCTGGAGGCGGAGTTCGGCGGGTTGGAGGAAATCACGCCGCCCGCCGCCGGGCCGGACGCGCCGCTCGGCAGCGTGGCCTGCGTCGGCGCGATGAACGACCGGCTCGTGCGCGCGGCCGGGGAGGCCGGGGTGGGCATTTACATCACCGGTCAATGGCGGCAGCCCGCGCGCCGGGCCGTGCGCGAGACGGGGCTCGGCGTGGCGGCGGTCGGGCACGGCCGCAGCGAGGAATGGGGCTTGCGGGCGCTGGCGCGGCTGATGCGTACCGACCCGAAGATGGGTGGGTTGGAGATCGTCGTGGCGGACGGGTAATCCCGGCCCGGCTACGATTAAAAGAGTCCGTCACGTCGCCCGGGGCCGTATCAGACTTTCCTATGATATTCCGCCACGACCAGATCACGGTTAAATTCCCCGAGACCACGACCCCCGACGCCAAGGCCGCTGCCGCCGTGCAGGAACTTCTTGGAGGGAAGTTCGGGGAGATGTCCACGTTGATGAACTACACGTTCCAGTCCTTCAACTTCCGGGGACGGAGCAAGCTGCGGCCGTTCTACGACCTGATCTCCAACATCGCCGCCGAGGAGTACAGCCACATCGAGGCCGTTTCCTACGCGATCAACCTTCTCCTGAGCGGCACGACCACCCGGGCCGACCGCAACAAGCCTGCCAAGAAAGGTGCCGACCCCGCTCCGCTCAAGGACCAGGAGGACGCCCGCATCAGTTCGCACTTCCTCAACAGCGGCCAGACGGCGCTGCCGATGGATTCGATGGGGCGTTTCTGGACGGGCGAGAACGTGTTCTCCAGCGGCAACCTGAAGCTCGACCTGCTGCATAATTTCTTCCTCGAATGCGGTGCGCGCGCCGGGAAAATCCGCGTGTACGAGTCCACCGACAACCCGACCGCCCGCGCGGCTGTCGGCTACCTACTCGTGCGCGGCGGCGTGCACGTCGTCGCTTACGCGAAGGCGCTCGAAGTGCTCACCGGCGCGAACGTCGGCGCGATCCTGCCGATCCCGGACGTGAGCAACAAGAAATTCCCCGAGGCCCGCAAGCTCGAAGAAAACGAGGGGCTGCACACGATCATGTACCACCAGAGCAAGGATTACACGCAGCTCTCCAAAATCTGGAACGGGCCGCACCCCGAGGACGGCAAGCCGCTGGTCGTCACCGACGAGTTGCCCAAGGGTTATCCCGCGCCCGACCTCGACATGGAGCCGCAGCTCGCCGCGCCCGGCGACATCGACCCCGGGATGCTCAAGTACTACGCGGACAAGTTGTAATTCGCCAAAGGTGGGGTCGTCTCCGCGAGGCGATCCTACACGGCATGTCGTGATTGGTTGAGCCCTGCCAGCCAGCATGCGCGCTGCGCTCATTTTGATCTGTCATCCTGAGGCGAGTGCAACGAGCCGAAGGACCTCGCCGCAAGGGACACGCGTGCCGACTACGGCTGGCCAAAGCAAAAGGGCAGCCGGATGGGTCAGGCCGCAAGTGCGAGGTGGGCGAGTACCACGCGGCGAGGTCCTTCGGCTCGTTGCACTCGCCTCAGGATGACAGAAAAAACGATGGCGCGTCGGCTGGCGCGGCTCTACTATCACGGAGAGCGACGTACGTTCAAAACGGCGCGTGCGCGCCGTTCGTCGCGCCGCCCGGTTTTCTGGCGGCGGCGTCGCGGTCGTTGAGCTTGCCCAGCATCACGCCTTGCACCTGCATCTCGTCCCGGGGAACGATGCTCGGCGGATAGGCGCGGTTTTCGGAACGCAGGTAAGGCCTCTGGCGTTCGTCGAGCAGATACGTCTTGAGCGTGGTCGCGCCGTCCACCAGCGCGGCGACGATGTTGCCCGCGCGAGGCTCGCGGCGGGTGGTCATCACGACCCAATCGCCATGTTGCACATCCTTGTCCACCATCGAGTCGCCCTGCACCTTCAACACGTAATCCGCCTCGGGAAATTCGTCCTCGGGCACCACCACGAACTGGCTGGCCTGCTGCGCCACCGCCTCCTGCGGCCAACCGGCCGGGATGTATCCCAACGCCGGCAGCAAACGCGGCCGGCCGTCGAACACCAGCGGGCCGCCGCGCTCCCCGCGAACCGGC
This sequence comes from uncultured Verrucomicrobiota bacterium, assembly GCA_937873255.1. Lineage (GTDB taxonomy): Bacteria > Verrucomicrobiota > Verrucomicrobiia > Chthoniobacterales > SZAS-18 > CAHJWO01. The sequence continues at coordinate 12,072 of CALMVM010000298.1, forward strand.
ACGGGCGGCCGGAGGCGGATCTGGACCTGACGGAAAAGGGTTTCCACCACCTGGCGCAACATCCGGATCTCGTCCAGCGTGCCCTCCTTCAAGACCGTGCCGAGCTGTTCCTGGGTGGACGGCGGATCGAGCTTCACGTCGCGCGCGAGGGGTTCGGCCGGGGAAAATCCGCTGACCGACGCGAGGTCCGGGCGGTGGGAAGCGTCCCCGCCGTTGACCTGGCGGATTTCCGGCAGGCGGGCGATGATGCGCATGAGCTTGTCGCCGGCCTTCTGGTAACCGGCGGCATATTTCTGCATCGTCTCCGGGCGCACGGCGACCTCGACGGCCAACGCCTCGTTGGACAGGTTCAGGATGGTCCGGACCCGCTCGATGGTCTCCGCCTGGACGGGAAATTTATTCGTCGCCATGGGGCGTTGGAGCTTACGCGTCCCGGCGCGCGGAGACAAGAGCGACTTCACGCCGGAACGCAGAAAAATTGCCGTGCGGCAAGCAATTGCTGCGGAGTGATTTAAGTCGATCCATTCGGCCGGATCGCCGACGGTCGCGCGACGCGGATACCACCACGCCCGGGTTTCGCTGCGTTCTAATTGTGTTGAAGATTATGATCACGCACACCCTGACTTCCGATCCCGCCGTCGGCCTCGAACTGGGGCGTCGGCTCGCAGTGGCCGCGCGCCGTCAGCCGCGTGCCTCCCGTTTGCAGACGATCTGGACGCGGCTTTTCGTCCGGCAACCGGCCAAGCTGGACGCCGCGCACGCCTGAGGCGCGGCGTTGCCTGAACGCATCGCCTGGCGTAAAACTGGCTGAAGGCAGAGGGGAAATCACCCCGCCGACTGCTTGAATACGCCCCGCCTCACGGTTGTCATCCCGACCTGCCGCCGCAACGAGTCGCTCGCCCGTTGCCTGGACCGTTTTGCGCCGGGAGCGCAGACGTTGCCGGCGGGGGAATACGAGATCATCGTCTCCGACGACGGAACGCCGCAGGACAACGCGCGTTCGCTGGTCGAGAGCCGCTATCCGGCCGTGCGTTGGGTGCAAGGTCCCCGACGCGGACCGGCGGCGAACCGCAACTTTGGCGCGTCCCACGCCCGCGCCCCGTGGCTGGTGTTCACCGACGACGACTGTCTGCCGCACGGGGATTGGCTGGCGGCGTTCGCGGACCGCATCGCCGCCGGCACGGACGGCTGCCGCGTGCTCGAAGGCCGCACGGAATGCGGCGTGACGAACATCGGGCCGTTCGAGCAAGCGCCCGGCAACGACACGGGCGGTCTGCTGTGGTCGTGCAACCTCGCCGTCGAGCGGGGATTATTCGAGGCGATGGGCGGGTTCGACGTGGGGTTCCCGTATCCGCACCTCGAAGACGTGGATTTCCGCTGGCGTCTGGACGACGCGCGGGAGCCCTATCAATTCGTGCGCGAGGCGTGCGTGTTGCATCCGCCGCGACCGGTCGGCTCGGCGTTGAACTGGGCGCGCGCGCAGGAATCGTCGTTCTACCTGGCGCGCAAGCGCGGCGTGCCGCTCTCGGCGGTGAACTTCGGCTTCGGCACGTACGCGCGGATCTGCGTGCGGAGTTTTCGCAGTTCGAGGAGCCTGTGGGAATCCGCCCGGCTGGCGTGGCGGATCGTGGCGGAAGTTGCACTACTGCTTTACTACGTGCCGCGCTTTTTGTTGAAGTACCGCCGGCTCAGCGGCTTTCCCAACTGAAGAACCGCACGGCCAGCACGGTCATTACGACCACCCACGCGCCGAGCACGAGGCCGTTGGTCAGCGGCGAATGGATCGGCGGGGCGTCCACCATCGTCTGGCGCAGGGCGTCGCCGAGGTAGTTGAGCGGCACCAGCGGGATGATGAAGTCGAACAGGCGTGAGAGGTGGTTGACCGGGAAAAACACCCCCGCGAGGAGGATCATAGGCAGGTTGATGATGTTGCCCATGGCGATGCAGCTTTCCTCGTTCTTGCTGACGGCCGCCATGAAAAAGCCGATGGACAGGAACACCAGCGTGCCCAGCAAGATCCAGCCTCCGAACTGCCACCAGCTCCCCACCATCGCCACCTTGAACGCGTACCGGCCGATGAGGACGGTCAGCGCCGTCTGGAAC
>CALMVM010000298.1:14184-20224 GCA_937873255.1 uncultured Verrucomicrobiota bacterium
CAGCGTCGTGCGCGAGAGCGGCGTGGCGCTCAGGCGTTTGAGCACGCCCTGCACGCGCAAGGCCACGAGCGGCTGCGCCGTGGCGAACAGCCCGAGCTGCATGATGCTCAACGCCAGGATGCCGGGCAACAGGTAGTCGATGGTGCGAAGCTCGCGCGCCTGGATGGACTCCGTTTTCACGTCGAGGAGTTGTGGCTGGCCGCTGACGCCCGCCTGGACGGCGTTGAGGATGTGCCCGAGGAGGTCTTCCAATACGGGGCGCAAAAGCTGGCGCGCGGGGTCGATGGTCAGGACGATTTGCGCCGCCGGGGGAGGAGGCGCTCCCGGTCTGCCGGGCGGCGTGGCGCCGTCCGGACGCGATGGCGACTGCTCGGCGGCCGATTGGGTCTCGCGTTGTTTCGCCTCGCCGGCGGCCTTGCTCAATCCGGCGGGGATGAAGATCACGGCGTCGAGTTGGCCCGAGCGCAACTGGTCGAGCATCGCGTTGCGGTCGCCCTGCACGAACGTCAGCTTGGAAAAAGGGTTCTTCTCGCTCTCGACGCTGTCGGTGACGCCGTCGTGGTTGGTGTCGCCCTTGACGGCAGCGTCGAGCGCGCCGGTGATTTCCTTGGCGATAGGGTCGCTCTTGTCCTCGATGGTGATGCCGATGTTGGCGTCGGCCTTGTCCTGGTTGGTGAACACCGCGCCGAAGATGCAGATGAACAGCACCGGGAACGCGATGGTCAAAAACAGCGCGCGCCGGTTCGAGAGGAACTCGGTGAGGTTGGCGAGGTAGAGCTTGCGGAAGGCGCGCATGGGAAGAAAAGGATGAAGGATGAAGGATGAAGGATGAAGGCGGAAAGCAGCAGGCGGAGGACAAAGATCAGGGTTCTTTATCTTCTTCTGCTTTCATCCTTCATCCTTCATCCTTTCTGCTCAGGCCCGGATGCGCCGTCCGGTTAGCTTGAGGAAAACATCCTCCAGCGTCGCGGTGTGGATCGACAGGCCGCGCAAATCGACGCCGCGCTGCGTGCACAAATCCATCAGCGCGCGGGTGGACGCGGTGATGTTGTCGCTCGCCAGACGCACCTGGCCGTTGCGTTCCTCGAAATGATCCACGCCGGGAAGTCCCTCCAGTGTCGGCTGGTCCAGTTTCGGGTCGCCCATGAATTCCAGCGCCGTCCGTTCGTAGTGCTCGGCGATCAACCCGGCCGGCGTGCCCTCGGCGATGACCTTGCCGTGGTCGATGACCACCAGCCGGTCGCAAAGTTGCTCGGCTTCCTCCAGGTAATGCGTGGTGATGAGGATCGTCTTGCCCTCGCCGCGCAGGCGCAGGATCACGTCCCACAACGACCGCCGCGCCTGCGGGTCGAGGCCCGTGGTGGGTTCGTCCAGGAACACGACCGCCGGGTCGTTGACCAGCGCCGCCGCGATGGCCAGACGCTGCAACTGGCCGCCGGAAAGCTTGCTGGAAGCGTCATCGGCCTTTTCCTCCAGGTTGACGGCGGCGATGAGTTGATCGACCGGCAGCATGCGGGAGTAGAAGCTGCCGAAGATGTTGAGGATCTGCCGGGGCGTTTGCTGCTTGAAGAACGCCGTCGATTGGAGCTGCACGCCGATGCGTTCCTTGACGCGCCGGGGGTGCCTCCTCACGTCGATGCCGAGCACCTCGATGCGCCCGCCGTCGGCCGGGCGCAGGCCCTCGATCATCTCGACGGTCGTGCTCTTGCCCGCGCCGTTGGGCCCGAGCATGCCGAAAATCTCGCCGGGCTCGACGTGGAAGGACACGCCGTCCACCGCGCGGAGCGGCCCGTAGGTCTTGACGAGATCGACGACTTCGACGGCGTGGGACGACGGCATGGAAACGGGGCGGGGAAGGGGACCGGGCGGAGCCCCGACTGTGCATGTTCCGGCCACCGGGTGCAAGTGCGCGGCAGAGTCAGCGGCCCGCCGGCTGAATATCGACGACCATGACGGCCCGGACGGCGTGGTCCACCCAGTAAGTCACCGCGCAGTCATCAACGACCTTGACCTGCCGCTCACGAAGAGAATCGTCTTTGTCGGTATAATCCCCCGTTGTATGTGGTTGCTCGCGCAGCCGGCTAAGTAAATCAATCATCCGACGCCGGCGAGCACCCCCGCCGGGTACGGCATCCAGCAAGTCGAGATGCGTGAAAACATCGTACGGCATCAATCCGACTTCCGGTCGAGACGGCGTTCAAATTCCTCGAGGGTCAGCCAATGCGCGGGGTCGCGGTCGTTCAGACGGGCTTCGATCTTCCGCTGATACTCGGTGTCATGCGCATGTCGAAGGTGGAAAAGGAAGGCCGTGATTTCGTCCTGCTGCGTTCTGGACAGCGATTCCAAATTACGTTTGATTTCCTCCACGCTCATGGGCAAACGATAACGCCCTTGCTGCCGAGAAAGCAAGGGCGTTCAAGAGCAACAAGACAGTGCGGCCTCAATCCCGGGACTGCAGCTTGGCGAGCAGACGCAGGATTTCCAGGTACAGCCACACGAGGGTCACCAGCAGGCCGAACCCGCCGTACCATTCCATGTAGGTCGGCGCGCCAGCGGCGACGCCGCTCTCGATGAAGTCGAAATCCAGCACGAGGTTCAGCGCGGCGATGACCACGACAAACAGGCTGATGCCGATGCTCAACATCCCGCCGTCGTGGATGAAAGGGATCGGGATGTGGAGCAGGTGCAGTACCATGCTGACCAGGTAGCACAACGCGATGCCGCCGGTCGCCGCGCAGACGCCCAATTTAAAATTCTCCGTCGCCCGAATCAGGCCGGTGGCGTACAGCGAGAGCAGGCCGAACAGCGTGCAGAACGTCAGCAGCGCCGCCTGCAAGACGATGCCGTGGTAGGCATGCTCGAACACCGCCGACAACCCGCCGAGCAGGAGACCTTCCAAGGCTGCGTAGAGCGGCGCGGTCACGGGCGACCAGTTTTTCTTGAAGGTGGTCACCAGGGCCACGATGAATCCACCGATGGCGCCGACGGCGATCAACCCGGGGGCGGTGCCCGCCGCCTGTTGACGCCACGCGAACGCGGCGGTCGCCATCAGCACGAGCAGCAGGAACGCCGTCTTCCAGACGGTGCCCGCCAGCGTCATCGTCCGCGAGCCCGCGAAGGCGGGAAAGCGCGAGGCTTCCCCGAGAAAAGTGTTGTCCTTGAGAACAGGATTGCCGGAGCGCATGGGTGGAAAAGGAAACGGGTTGAGGTTGGCGTGCGGTGGAAATTACACCCCCCATCCATGGAACGCAATCCGGCCAGGGTCTTGCAAGCCAATTTGCACTTCCGGAGGCCTCGCAACGGACTACGCCGATGCCGGGGCCGCCGCGCCGGTGATGGCCTCCGTCAGCGCGCGTGAGAGGTCTTCCATGCGATAGGGTTTGGCGACCATCGCCATGAAGCCGTGCGCGCGGAAATCGGCGATCACCGCGTCGTTGCTGTAGCCGCTGGAAACAATCGCGCGCACCCCCGGGTCGATCTCGCGCAGCCGCCGGATCGTTTCCTTGCCGCCCATGCCGCCGGGGATCGTCAGATCCAGGATCACCGCCGCGAATGGCCGGCCCTCCGCGCGCGCCTGTTGGTAGACGGTGAGCGTCTCGCCGCCCTCGCACGTCAGCGTCGCCTCGTAGCCGATCAACCCCAGGATCGCCCCCGCCAGATCGCGGATGTCCGGGTCGTCGTCCATGAACAACACGCGCCCACCCGCGCGGCCGGCGCGTTCGGCGGGGCGTTCGCGCGGCGGCGGCGCGGCCGACGGCGAGACGGGCAGATACAGCGTGAACGTCGCGCCTACCCCCGGCGTCGATTCCACCCGGATGACGCCGTCGTGCTTGCGGACGACCGAGTACGCAATCGCCAGGCCGAGCCCCGTGCCGTTGGTGCGCGTGGAGAAGAACGGGTCGAAGATCTTCGGCAGATGTTCCGCCGCGATGCCCGTGCCCGTGTCGCGCAGCTTGATCTCGACGTACGCGCCCGCCGGGGTGCCGACGGCGTCCTCCACGGCGAAGAGTTTTTCGGAAGCGTCCACCAGCGCCACGTCGATGTGCAGCGAACCGCCCGTGGGCATCGCCTGCACGGCGTTGAGCGCCATGTTGTGGAACACCTGCATGAGCTGGTCCTCGTCGGCCTCGACCGTGGGCAGGTCCGACTCGAAACGGTGGTGGAGCTGGACGCCCGTGTTCGCCGTCGCCCCGCGCGTGGTGCGTTCGAGCACGGGGACGAGCGACAACGTCTTGCGCACGGGGTCGCCCCCTTTGGCGAAGGTCAGGAGCTGGCCCGTCAGGTCGCGGGCGCGCCAACAGGCTTTTTCCGCGCGGCCGAGGGCGTCCACGGCGCGGCCGGGCAGGTCGCCGCCGCTGCGGGCCACGCTCAGGTTGCCGAGCATGGCGGTGAGCAGGTTGTTGAAGTCGTGCGCGATGCCGCCGGCCAGCACGCCCAGGCTCTCGATGCGCCCGGCCTTTTGCAGTTCCTCGGCGGCGCGGTGGCGGTCGGTGATGTCGTGGAAGACGAGCACGGCGCCGGTCATGTGCCCCGAGGCGTCGGTGATGGGCGCGGCGTTGTCGGCGATGACGCGTTCCGGCCGGCCCGACGACTGGAGGTGCGCGGGATCGTGCGGGGCGGCGCGCATGCCGCTCGCCAGCACGGCGCGCACGGGGTTGTCGGCCTGCCGGCGGGGTTGCGCGCCGGCGCGGCGGTAGAATTCCTCCACGGGCAGGTCGGCGGCGTCGGCGCTGCTCAGGCCGCAGAGCGTCTCGGCGGCGGCGTTCAGATAAGTGACGTGCCCGTGCGCGTCGGTCGTGATGACCCCGTCGGAAATGGAATCTAGCGTGACCCCCAACCGTTCCTTCTCGTGCGCGAGCGCCTCCTCGGCGGTCTTGAGCGCGTGCACGTCGGCGACGAACCCGAGGGTGCGCAGCAGCCGCCCGTCGGGCGAAAAGAAATCGATGCCGCTCGATTGAATCCAGCGGTACGTGCCGTCCTTGTGCCGGCGGCGCGAGACTTGGCTGAACGCATGCTGGCTCTCGCCGTAGACGCGTTGCTTGTGGACCGCGACGGAGTCCGCGCGGTCGTCGGGGTGCAAGAGGTCGAGCCAGGTCTGGTGGAGGTCGGGCAACTCGTCGGGCCGGTAGCCGAGCATGCTTTTCCACAATGGCGACAGATATGCGCGGCCCGTGGTCAGATCGGTGTCGAAGAACCCGAGCGGGCTGCTAGTGATGAGCAAATTAAAACGTTCCTCGCTCTGGTGCAGGCGTTCTTCCAACTGCTTGCGGGCCGTGATGTCTCGGTGGAATCCCAACGCTCTCAGGCGCTTGCCCTCCGCGTCGTGGAACTCCATGCCCGTGCTCTCCACCCAGCGGTAGGAGCCGTCCTTGTGCTGCAAGCGGAAGTGGTGCGTGAACCGGCCGATGCCCTCGCCGATGGGTTCGCGCTCCGCCTGCCAGCCGGTGTGGCGGTCCTCGGGGTGGAGCAGGTCGAGGAAAGTCTGGTACGTATCGGGCAATTCGCCCGGCCGGTAGCCGAGCATCTCCTTGAAGCCGAAGGAATAATACGTGTTGCCCGTCACCATGTCGGAGTCAAAGAACCCGAGCGGGCTGCTGGTCATCAGGTACGCCAGCCGTTGCTCGGCCTGCGCGGCGCGGCCTTCGGCTTGTGCCAGGCGGGCCTCGGCCTCGGCCAGCCGCCGGTCGGTTTCGCCGCGCGCACGGTCGTCCGCGTTGATGACCAGGCGCTCCCGTCCGGCCGGCGGGGCAGGCGGGGCGGAAGGTGCTGCGGCCAGCCGTTGCTCGATCTCCGCGAGCCGGGCCTCGGAATCGGCCGCGTGGCGTTCGGCCTTCTCGCGCAGGGCGATCTCGCGGTGGAGTTCGGCGGCGAGGGCCTCGGCGGCGGTCGCGCCGCGCCGGTTGCTGGGGAAATTCCCACTGCCTGTCGTGCCGCCCGGCACGGCGTGGTAGACGCCCTCTGCTCCCGGCGGAGGCAGCACGCGCGGGAGGGCGGGCGGCGCGTGTGGATGGCCGCCAAAGTCGTCGCCGCCGTCCCGTGA
>CALMVM010000299.1 GCA_937873255.1 uncultured Verrucomicrobiota bacterium
CTAACAGGATGCGCAAGCCTTAAGGTAGGGAGGGCTCTCCGAGCCGTTCCCTAGATTTTCCGGCGCGGCGCACCGCGCGCACGGTGGTCATTCATCCGAGCAAAATCAGGGAACGGCTCGGAGAGCCGTCAGGACCTTGGAGGGTCAGAAAATCCCGAGGAACTTCTTCCGCTTGGGCGGTTGATCCTGGGTTTGTTGTTGGGGTTGGGGCTGGTTGGAAGGTTGTTGTTGTCGGCGTTTTTCTCGCTGTAAGTTTTTCTGTTGGGCGCTGAGGTCCTGGCTGGTTTCATGGTCGCTGTCGCGACGGAAGAATTTGCGAACCGACTTGATGAACGGATTGTTGCCGTTCTCGTTGCCGTTGGCGGAGGGCGTGTTGGCGTTGGCGTTGTCGGCGGTCTTGGCGCGCATCTTCGGCTGGGCGGAGGCCACGCGGTCGTGGTCGCGCTTCTTCTCGTCGTCGTTGGCGGCGGGTTCGTTTTCCTCGCTGGGCGTCTCGCCGTCGGCCACCGCGTGCTTCTTGTCGCCGCCCTCGGTCTGCACGGGCACGGCGCTGGTGAAGTCGATGTTCTTGATGAACGTGAAATTGCCCACCGCCGGCTCCAGCGGCTTGACGGCCACCTCGTAGTGCCGGTCGTCGTCGAGCGCCATCGCCTCGTCGATGATCTTGGCCGCCAGCGGACCGGCCGTGACGCCGCCGCCCTGCGCGCCCTGGATGAACACGCACACGGCGTACTTCGGCTGCTTGTACGGCGCGAAGGAAATGAACCACGTGTGGTTGTCCTTGATCCCGTTGCGCCAGAACTGCGCGGTGCCCGTCTTGCCGGCGATCTCGTACTGCTTGAGCCGGGCGTGGGGCGCGGTGCCGCCGGCGTCGTTGACGACGCGCCACATGCCGTGGCGGACCTTTTCGACCTGCTCGGGCTTGAGGCCGAGGTCGGACAATTGCACGCGCACGCGCGGACCGGGCGCGGCGAGCTTGCCCGTGTCGGGGTCCACCACGTCCTGGCCCTTCTGGTCGACGATGCGGTCGATCATGCGCGGGTAATAACACGTCCCGCCGTTGGCGAACGTCGCCGCGACCATCGCCATTTGCAGCGGACTGCACTGCACGTAACCCTGGCCGATGGACATGTTCGCCGTGTGGCCGTCGCTCCAGCGGTCCTTCGGATAATGGACCGCGAGCCACTCCTTGCCGGGCAGGACGCCGGCGGCCTCGTTGGACAGCGGCACGCCCGTCCTCTGGCCGATGCCGAGCGCGGCGGCGATGCGGTCGATGGTGTCGACCCCGGCGGCGTTGCCCAACTGGAAAAAGTACGAGTTGCAGGAGTTCTTGATGCCGCCCTCCAGGTCGAGCGTGCCGTGGGCTCCGCCCTTCTGGCCGATCCAGCAGTGCATGTAGCGGTTGCCGTAGGTGACGCCCCCGGTGCAGGTGTACTGGTTGCCGCCCTTGCCGGCGACGAGGCCCGCCAGCGCGGTGATCGTCTTGAAGGTCGATCCCGGCGCGTAGGAGAGGATCGCGCGATTGGTCAGCGGGTTGGTGTCGTCGTCGATGAGTTTTTTCCAGTCCTCGGTGGTGATGCTGGGGATAAACGTGTTCGGGTCGAAGGAAGGCACGCTGGCCATCGCCAGCACGTCGCCCGTCTTCGGATCGACGACGACCGCCGCGCCCCGGCCGACGACGCGCATGGCGTTCTCGGCGATGGTCTGGATGCGGGCGTCAATCGTCAGGTAAACGTCGTGTCCGGGCACGGGCGGGGTCACGCCCAGTTCGCCCTCGATGACCCCCTTGGGGCTGCGCTTGATGTAGCGCACGCCGGGCTCGCCGCGCAGCCAGTGGTCCATGGCCTGCTCGACGTTGGTCTTGCCCTCCACGTCGGGCTGGTAGTAGTCGAAATTCTTCGCGTCCTCGGGGTCGGTGTCCGCCGAGCCGACGTAGCCGAGGATGTGCGCCGCCAGCGCACCGTAGGGGTATTGGCGCACGCCGCCGATGGTCACGCGCGCGCCGGGCAGGCCGAGGTCGCGTTCGCTGAGCTTGGCCATCTGGCCGAAATCGATGTCGTCGAGGTAGGTGTAGGGAACGAGCGTGTCGTTGTAGAAATGCTTCTGGAGTTCGTCGTCGTCGATGTCCTCGTGGATGCCGAGTTCGCCCATGCGCGGCAGGATGATCTCGCGCACGATGCGGCCGACGTCGGGCTGGGTGTCCTCCTTGTAGACGCCCTTGACGGTGAACTTGTGGACGAGGGTCGGCGTGTTCTTCTTGCCGAACGCCTGCTGGTAGCCGGTGACCATCTCCTTGAGGTAGAACTCGACGGAGAAGCTGGGCCGGTTGGTGACGAGCCGCAGTCCGCGCCGGTCGCGGATCTCGCCGCGCACGCTGGGGATGCGGACGGTGACCTTGCCGGAGCCGTGGATTTTGTCCGAGTAGAACTTGCCGTTGAGGACCTGGACGCGCCACAACTGGGCGAGGATGACGCTGATGGCGATCAGGAAGATCAGGCCAACGATGTGGATGCGGATTTCGGTCTTGAACATCGCCGTGGACGCAGCGGGCGGGAGAGAATCCGCAATTTACTCTGAGGGGGCCGCTTGGGCAAGCGCGGGGTTAGCGTAGCTAGCGAACGGTGCTGCCGGCAGTGATTTGATGGTAAAACACCGGGATGGCTTTGGATAAAGCGAATCAGAAAATTCCGAGCATGCAAAATCCGATGGCAGCACATATCCCGTCGTAAATCTTCGTCCCACGGCGGGCGTTTTCCCGGTAGACGCGAAACTCGTGACGCGCCTCGGCGGAAACGAGGCAGCGTAAAAGCATCACGGCGCGAACGATGCAGGTAAGTGCGAACATAAAATGACAGGCTGCGCCAGCCGTCCGACACCCCTCACAACCGCGCCTTGGTCGGGTACACACGCACCGTGTAGCCGAGCGCGGTGGCCAGCCCCCGGAACAGCCAATACACCGGCACGGCCAGCAGCATCGCAAAGAATCCCGGCACGAGGATGCGCCCCCACAACTCGCGCGGGAAGATCAGCCCGTGGGGCTTGAAGGTGATCATGAGGTATTCGGCCAGCAGGATCGCGCTCGCGCAAAACCCGCTGGAAATGCAGTGCAGTTCCCAGCGCCCTTTCAGGAACAGCGGACGCAACCCGTGGACGACGACCGCCAGCACGCCGAAAAGCAGGATCGACCAGCCCATCGCAAATTCCGGCACGGCCGGCGTGTCGAGCGAGAATTCCTCGGCGGGCTTGAGGAACTGCACGGTCAGCGCATCCCACAGCAGGCCGTTGAAAAACGCCAGCGCGAGCGTCCCGGCGAACGGCAACGCCAGCGCCCCGTAGGCGAGGATCACCGGAAAAACGAGCACCGTCGCGCCAAAGAGCGTCGGCAGCGGTGCGAAACGCCCCTGGAAAACCACCGCCAGGAAATCCGCCAACAGCACGCAACCGAAAAACGCCGCCGTCCTCATAAGGCAGAAGTCAGAGTCGAGCAGCGAGACATCGCCCGCAGGGTGATAACGCAGAAGGTAGAAGGAGAAAGCGAAAGCAGAGATTGTGTAAGACAACAAAGGCCAAGATCGAAGGCCAACGGATTCTTTTTCCGTGCTCTGGTCTTCATCTTTCTCCTTCTACCTTCTGCCTTCTGACTTCTACCTTCTCCCCGCCGGGGTTGGCGTCACCGGTTGCGCCGCGCGCACCGTCGGGCCGGGGGTCGGCGTCGGCGCGGCCGCGGCCGGCGTCGGCGTCACCGCCGTGGCCTTGGGCGCTTCCGCCTCGCGGGTATCGCGCACGATGAACACGTTTTCCAACCGCGCGAGGTCCACCGCCGGGGCGACGGTGGCGCGGAGGTCCAGTTCGTGCGGCTGCACGCTCTTGATCGCGCCCAGCAGCAGCCCGCGCGGGAACACCCCGCCGGCCACCCCATAGCTGAACACCTTCTGGCCCTCGGCGATCTGCGCGGTCTTGGGCAGGAAATTCAAGCTCAACTCGGGCGAGGAGGCCTCCGCGATGCGTTCGCCGGAAATGAGACCCTTCACCCGCGCCTCCACCGGCATGTCGCCCGAGCCCTCGACGTAGGCGCTGACCTTGCAGTTCTCGTCGGTGATCAGCAAAACGTACGCGGTGTTGGCGGCCACGGTGGTTGTCTTGCCGACGAGCCCCTGGTCGGTGACGACGGGCATGTCGCTGTCCAGTCCGTCGGCCTCGCCACGGTCGATCTGCACGGTGCTCCACCATGTCGAGGCGCTGCGGGCGATGATGCGCGCGGGGATCAGGCTGAAGTTGGAACGCTGCTTGAAGCCGAGCGCGTCGCGCAGACGGTTGTTCTCGGCGATCTTCTCGTTCATCATCTCGTTGGCCGTGCGCAGTTGCTCATTGTCCACGCGCAGGTCGCGCACCTCGCGTTCGAGTTGGTCGAGCGTCTTGAGCCCCTTGCCGAACGCGTCGAGCTGCGAGGCCGTCGAGGTGGTGGCTTTGTTGATGGGCCGCACGAGCTGGAGCACCCATCGCTGGAGATTTTGCGCGGCGGTGGTGCGCATGGTCAACACGAGCACCACCAGCACGACGAAAGCGGACAACGCGATGATCGAAGTGCGGGACATCAGAAGACAGAAGGTAGAAGGCAGAAGGCAGAAGGAGAAAGGCGGAAGCCAGAAGTTGGGAGGCGGCAGATAAATGTCATCTTTCTGTCTCTCCTTCTACCTTCTGCCTTCTTACTTCTGCCTTTATCTCCAAGACCGGTCGCTGGAGGCCACCTGGCGCAGGAACTTGATCTCGCTCAACACCTTGCCCGTGCCCTCGGCCACGGCGCTGAGCGGGTCCTCGGCGACGTGCACCGGCAGGCCCGTTTCCTGTTTGAGAAGTTCGTCCAACCCGCGCAGCAGTGCCCCGCCGCCCGCCAGCACGAGGCCGCGGTCCACGAGGTCGCTCGCCAGTTCCGGCGGGCAGCGCTCCAGGGTAATGCGCACGCTCTCGACAATCGTGTTGACCGGCTCCATCAGCGCCTCGCGCACTTCCTGGCTGGTGATCGTCAGAGTCTTGGGCAGGCCGGCCACGAGGTCGCGGCCCTTGATCTCCATGGTGAGTTCCTTGTCGGGGTTCTCCGGCGGGAACGCGCTGCCGATCTTGATCTTGATCTCCTCGGCCGTGCGCTCGCCAATCATGAGGTTGTAGGCGCGCTTGACGTAATTGACGATGGCCTCGTCCAACTCGTCGCCCGCCACGCGCACGCTACGCGAGAACACGATGCCCGAGAGCGAAATGAGAGCGACCTCCGTCGTGCCGCCGCCGATGTCGATGATCATGTTGCCGGCCGCGTCCTGCACCGGCAGACCGACGCCGATGGCCGCCGCCATGGGCTCCTCGATCAGATGAACCTCGCGCGCCCCGGCGTGCGTGGCCGATTCCTTGACGGCGCGTTTCTCGACCTCCGTGATACCCGAGGGCACCGCGATGACCACGCGCGGACGCACCATCTTGCGGCGGTTGTGGACCTTGGTGATGAAGTGCCGCAGCATCGCCTCGGTGATCTCGAAGTCCGCGATGACGCCGTCCTTCAACGGCCGTACGGCGACGATGTTGGCGGGCGTGCGTCCAAGCATCCGCTTGGCCTCGTTGCCGACGGCCAGGACCATGTTGGTGCCGGCCTTGACGGCGACGACGGAGGGTTCGCGCAACACGATGCCGTGGTCGCGCACGTAGACGAGGGTGTTGGCGGTACCGAGATCGATACCGATGTCGTTCGAGAAAAAGCCCATCAGGAAGTTGAACATTTACAGGCTGGAAAATTTAGGAATGGAACCGTTGGAGTGACAGCAACGCGCCGCCGGGGCGCGGCGAACGTCGGTCGGGAGGAGGCAGGGCGGGGCGTGGGTGAAAGCGTTTTTTCACCCGCCCGCGCGGTGGCGCCGGAATCCGGTGTGGCGGTCCCCCGGGGTTGCGGCAGCCGTCCTCCCGGAAAGTTCGGCGATGCATCGGCGATGCGTCGGCACACTAGAAAGCACGGTGGGGGAG
>CALMVM010000300.1 GCA_937873255.1 uncultured Verrucomicrobiota bacterium
GCCCTGTCCATCACGGCTGGCAGCGCGACGCTGGCGTGGGGCACCGTCGCCGGCAAACAATACCGCATGCAGTCCAGCCCGACGCTCGGCACCAGCGCCATCTGGACCAACGTCAGCCTGCCCCTCGCCGGCACGGGCGGCAACGTCTCGGCGTCCTTTGGCGTCGGCACCGGCGGCTCGCAATACTATCGCGTGACCGTCGCCGACCTCGACAGCGACGGCGACGGCATCACCGATTGGGAGGAAATCCAACTCGGCTTCGATCCTTACCGCGCCGACACGTTCAACTCCGGGCTCGGCGACCGCCAGTCGATCCTCATCGCGCTCGCTTCCACCGACACGATCACCGTCGCCGCGTCCCGCCCGGTGGCGACGACCGCCTTCGGCGACGGGGGCGCGCTGACGTTTACCCGCACGGGCAACCTCGACGCCGTCACCGTCGCTTACACCGTCGCTTACACCGTCGGCGGCACCGCGGCGGCCGGCACGGACTACACGCCGCTGACCGGGACGGTGACGTTCCCGGTGGGCGTCAATACGGGCACGGTCGGCGTGACTCCGAAGGCAAACGCCTCGTTCGCCACCAAGCGCACCGTCGTCGCCACGCTCGCGGCCGGCGCGGGCTATCAGCTCGCCAGCGACACGACGACGGCCACGGCGACCGTCACGCTGACCAACGGCCCGGCCGCCACCGGCCAGCTCGTGGCGGAATATTGGGATAATTCCTCGAACTGGGGCATCGATTATGTGCTCTTCGACACGCCTTCCAACCGCCGCGCGATCCTCACCACGCTGGAACTGCCCCTCAACACGGGCAACTACAACTACGGCGCGCAGATTCGCGGCTACATCACCGCGCCCGCGACGGGGACCTACACCTTCTGGGTGGCGTGCGACGACGTGGCGCGCTTCAGCCTTTCCACGGACGACCAGCGGGCCAACCTCGTCCTGCGCGCGAACACCGACAGTTGGACCAATTCGCGCGAGTGGAACAAGTACGCGTCGCAAAAATCCGTCGGGGTCGCCCTGACCGCCGGCAAGCGGTACGCGTTCGAGGCCAAGATGTACCAGGGCTACGGCGGCGATAACCTCGCGGTCGGCTGGCTCAAGCCCGGCCAGACGGGCACCGTGCCGAGCGAGGTCATTCCGTCGAGCGTGCTGTCGGCATACGTCACGCCCTACAACCCGCCGGGTTTGACGACGCTGTACTTCGGCGCGCTCTCGCCGTTGTCGGGCGCGCCGGCGGGGGCGCAGGGTTTTGCGAGCCTGCGACTCTCCGACGACGGGAGCACGGGAATCCTCAATATCTCTTCCAGCGGCACGAGCGGCGCGCCGACGAGCCTGGCGTTGCGCGGTCCGGCCGACCCGGGGCAAACGGGGCCGGTCATCGCGGAATTCGCCGCCGCCGCGCCGCAGTCGGACGGCTCCTACCTGTGGCAGATCACGGACGGGTCGGTTGTCACCGCGATCAAGGCGGGCCGCGTCTATTTCAACGTTGCCACCGCCGCTCATCCCGCCGGGGAAATAGCCGGACAACTGTTGCGCGCGACCGCCACGGGAGCCTTCACGCCGCCGGCCGCGCCGCCCGCGTTGCCGACGACGCTGCCAACCGCCGCCGACGCCGCGCGGCTGCTCACGCAGGCGACTTACGGCGCGACGAACGCCGACCTCGCCACGATCCAGGCCAACGGCTACGCCGCCTGGATCGACGCCCAACTCAACGCCCCGCCCACGCTGACGCTCCCCTACATGGACGCGTTCGCCACCAGCGGCCAGGGGATCAGCGCGAACACCTTCCAGGAGGCGTGGTGGAAAAACGCCGTCGTCGCCCCCGACCAACTCCGCCAGCGCGTGGCTTTCGCGCTGAGCGAGATCCTCGTGGTCTCCGACGTGGACGGCAACCTCTCCGGTTCGCCCATGAGCCTCGCGGCGTATTACGACGTGCTCCTGCGCGACGCCTTCGGCAACTACCGCACGCTGATCGAGGACGTGACGCTCAACCCCGCGATGGGCGACTACCTCAACATGGTCGGCAACGACCGGGCCAACCCGACCACGGGCCAGGTGCCCAACGAAAACTACGGCCGCGAAATCCAGCAGCTCTTCACCGTCGGTCTCAAGAAACTCAACCCCGACGGCACGCTGCTGCTCGACGGCAATTCCTCGCCGGTCGCCACCTACGGTCAGGACGAGGTGAAGGGTTTCAGCTACGTCTTCACCGGCTGGAACTGGGCGCAGAACGGCGGGCAGCAATGGAACTATCTGTCCTCGAACTACCGCCAGCCGATGGAACTCGTCGCGGTGCATCATGACCCCAGCGCCAAGCATCTGCTCGACGGCCTCGTGCTGCCGGCCGGGCAGACCGGCGCGCAGGATTTGAAGGACGCCCTCGACGTGCTCGCCAACCACGCCAACGCCGGACCCTTTTTCTGCAAGCAACTGATCCAGAAGCTTGTCACGAGTAACCCGAGCCCGGGTTACGTATACCGCGTCGCGCAGGTTTTCGCCAACAACGGCCAGGGCGTGCGTGGCGACCTGCGCGCCACGGTGCGCGCGATCCTGATGGATTACGAGGCGCGTTCCTCCACGAACCTCTCCAACCCGAACTACGGCAAGGAACGCGAACCCCTCATCCGGCTCGCCAACGTCTATCGCGCCTTCAACGCCCGCGCGTACAACAACCGCTACACCCTCAGCGAGTACGAGACCTCGCCCAATTATGGGCAAGCCGTGCTCGACGGCCCGAGCGTGTTCAATTTCTTCCCGCCGACGTACACGCTCACGGGCGAGATCGCCACGGCGGGCCTCGTCTGCCCGGAGTTCGGCATCACCACGGCGACGACCGTGATCCTGTCGTCCAACAACCTGCGCGGACGCGTCGCGCAGAGCGTTTCCAGTGCGTACCCGACGCAGATCGGCCTGGATCTGAGCGCGTTGCAAGCACTCGCCGCAAATCCCGCGACGCTCGTGGACAGTCTGAATACTCTCCTGCTCAACGGCCAGATGAGCAGCGGCCTGCGTGCGCAGACGATCAACGCCGTCACCGCCGTCACCTCGACCAACGCCCTCGGCCGCGCGCAGACCGCCGTGCAAATCCTCTGCACCTCGCCCGAATTCTGCATCCAGAAATGACCTCTCACCCCGCGCCGCAGGCGCATCGAAACCAAGGTAGGGATGGCTCTCCGAGCCGGTCCCTAATTTTTCCGGAAAGCGTAATGCGCGCACGACTCGTCTCGCCGGAAAATCTAGGGACCGGCTCGGAGAGCCATCCCTACCTCGGAGACGACGGCCGCGTGCCGCGTCCGGCTCTCCCTTCCCGGTCCATCTGAAATTCCCCTCCTATGACTGACCCACGAACGTATTCCCGCCGTTCCTTCCTGACGCAGGCGTGCAAGGCCGTCGGGGCCATCGGCATTTCCTCGACCGTGTGGAACCTGCGCGCCATCGCCGCCGCTGCCAACGACGCCATGCGCATGGGACCGGTGACCAGCGCGGGCGGCGTCAGCGCGGGCGACTTCAAGGCGCTCGTTTGCCTGTTCCTCTACGGGGGCAACGACGCCAACAATCTCCTCGTTCCCACCGACGCGACGAACTACCCGATGTACTCCGCCGCGCGCGGCGGCCTCGCCTTGCCGCAAAGCTCGCTGCTCGGCATCACCCCCGCGACCAGCGACGGCCGCACGTACGGGTTGCACCCGAGCCTGTCGGAACTGCGCAATTTGTTCGCCAACGGCAAGCTGGCGATCCAGACCAACGTCGGCACGCTCGTCGCGCCCGTCACGCGCTCGACCTACCTCAACCGCACCGTCGCGCTGCCGCCGCAGTTATTCTCCCACGCCGACCAGCAGACCCAATGGCAAACGTCCTGGCCCGACAGTCCGCAGGGCAGCGGCTGGGGCGGGCGCATGGCCGATCTGTTGTCCTCGCTCAACGGCACCGCGCAGGTGTCCATGAACATCTCGCTCAACGGCAGCAACGTTTTCGAGGTCGGCAACACGGTCGCGCCGTACCAGATCAGTCCGTACGGCGCGCCGGGCCTGAGCGGCTTCAACGGCACGACGGACCCGGGTTATCTCGCGTACAACAGCATCGTCAATCTACCTTATACTAATTTGTTCGAGCGCGCGTTCGCGCAGACCACGCGCCGCGCCATCGACAACAGCGCGCTCATTACCTCCGCGCTCGCCAGCGCGACGGCGCTCTCGACTTCCTTCAATTCCAACAGCTACCTCGCCAGCCAGTTGCAGATGGTCGCACGGATGATCGGCATCCGTTCCAAGCTGGGCATGCGGCGGCAGGTGTATTTCGTGGCGGCGGGCGGGTTCGACACGCACGGCGACCAGTTGGTGGAGCAATCGCAGCTCATGGCCGACCTGAGCCAATCGCTGAATTCGTTTTACAACGCCACGGTCGAACTCGGCGTCGCCAACCAGGTGACGACGTTCACGGCGTCGGACTTCGGCCGCACCTTGCTCACGAACGGGTCAGGATCCGACCACGGCTGGGGCAGCCATCATCTCGTCATGGGCGGCGACGTGCGGGGCGGCGACATCTACGGCAAGTTCCCGATGCTGACGGTCAACGGCTCGGACGACACCGACGACGGCCGCTGGATTCCCACGACGGCGGTCGATCAATACGCCGCGACGCTGGCGAAGTGGTTCGGCGTGGCCGATGGCGACATGGGCACGGTGTTCCCGAACCTGAGCCGTTTCGCGCAGCCTGGAACCTATCTGGGTTTCATGAATTGATGGCGATGTGGGGCGGCCCGCCGACGTCGAAGGAGGTACACCGCCGGCTGCGCCGGTGGCTAATCATCCCGCTGGTGATCGGGGTGTGGGTTGTGGGGATTGTTTCCCGTGTCATGCAATGTCCGACGCCTGTCAGGCGGGGCGTTTCGATTCCCGCGCCCGCCGCGTCAAGCGCGCCGTCATCGACGGCGCGGAGAACACCCATCCCGACCGCCTCACCCGAGATTGTTGCCGCCCCACCGCCCCCGACGCCGCGCGTCCTGCCCGCCAGCAACGCCTTCACGACGCTCGATGATTACCGCCAGCGCCGCGCCGCCGCCGTGCATTCGCCCGAACCGATGACGCCCGCGCCCGCCGGACGCACCCCCGAGACCGAACTCGGCCGCGTGTCGATGCTCGTGCGTGACTACCGCGCGGCTTACGGCGCGAACCCGGTCGGCAACAACCGCGAGATCGTCCGCACCCTGCTCGGCGACAACCCGCGCGGCACGAAATTCCTCGGTCCCGCGACGGTCAGCCTCAACGAGCGCGGCGAACTGCTCGACGCGTGGGGGCACCCGTATTTTTTTCACGCGCTCAGTGGCACGGCGATGGAGATCCGTTCGGCCGGGCCAGACGGCAGGGCGTACACCGCCGACGATCTAACAAGGTAGGGACGGTCGCATTTGTGGCCTGTCTCGACCGGGCCCGCATTTGGTGTACTCTCCGGAAATGCGCACACCGGACCGAGAAAGAAGCCACCGTAAGGTCATCGCAACCATCGTCCGCGTTTGCCTGCTCGTTGTTGCCGCGACTTCCGTCACGCTGTCCGCCGAGGTCAAGATCGACCCCGCCCTGCCCGCCGATGCGGCAGGGACGGTCAACGGCCAAGCCATCGCCAAACGCCTCGTTGAAATCTTCCTCAAGAACGACCGCGAGGCGCTCGGCCTCGTCCCGACCAACGAGGACGACCGCGCCAAGCTCGCCGGCCTGCCCGCCGCCATCCTCGACGAACTCATCGAC
>CALMVM010000301.1:0-1145 GCA_937873255.1 uncultured Verrucomicrobiota bacterium
GGGCATCGACGTGGGCAAGATCGAGACGCGCACGTTCCATCCGGCGACAGGGGACGTGGAATTCACCGCTTTCATCCAGGGCCAGTACGGCAACCTCGTGGACCGCAACACGCGGTTCTGGAACTACAGCGGCATCGACGTGAAAGTCGGCCCCGATGGGTTCAAGGTGCGTTCGGGCACGCTCACGACGATCCTCGCCGGCGGCGTGACCTTCAGTGAGCCCGAGACCAAATCGCCCCGGGCACAGCACCTCGCGGACAACACCGCCTTCCATCTCTTCGCTAATTACGACGAGGCCAACCGCACGACCGATCTCAGCGCGAGCATTCCTTACCTGCTTCTGTTCACCGGCAGCGTGCGCGGGCTGAGCGTGGACGCGCCGGTCGAGTTTCGCGGAATCCGGGTGGGCACGGTGATGGGGGTGTCGTTCAAATATCTCCCCACGGACCCGGCGCGTCGCGTGCCGGTGTTGATCAAACTCGACCCTGCGATGCTCGTGAACATCCCCGCCAACGACTACGAGATCGCCCGCGCCAGCATCGCTGAAAGCGTGGAGCGTGGGATGCGCGCCACCCTGAAAACGGGCAACATCCTGACCGGCCAACTCTACGTCGATCTCGACTTCCAGAAGGACGCGGCTCCCGACAAGATCGCCGAGATCGAGGGCTACGATGTCATGCCGACCGTGCCATCGGGGCTCGGCGAGTTGCAGGAAAAACTCAACGCGCTGCTCGACAAAATCCAGGCGCTGCCGCTTGAAAAAACCGTCGGCAACGCGAACGACGCGCTGGCTTCGCTCAAAGCGACCCTCCAGAGTCTCAACGATCTGGTCGCCTCCAAAGACACGCAGTCGCTCCCCACGGAATTGCGCAAGGACCTCGCCGAATTGCAAAAGACCCTCGCGGGTTACAACGGCCAGTCGGTTTTTTACCAGGACGTGTCCGCCGTGTTGCAACAATTGACCGAAACCCTCCGCTCGCTCAAGACCTTGACCGGTACGCTCGAACGAACCCCGAACTCGATCATTTTCGGCAAACCCGGCGACGTATCGCCGCCGCGCGGCAGCCGTTGAAGTTTTTTCGCTCGCTATGAAGACATCCGGCGCTTTGAAGCTGAGCCTCGCCTCGTTGGCCGCGGCCCTGTTT
>CALMVM010000301.1:1155-3352 GCA_937873255.1 uncultured Verrucomicrobiota bacterium
ACGGGGGAGGCGACCATGAAACCCTCTGGCCTCGCGGTCGGGATCGGTCCGCTGATGCTGCCGACCTACGTGGACCGCGCCGAGCTGGTATTCCAGAGCGGTCCGAACAAATTCGAGGTCCCCGCCAAGATCCGCTGGGCCGGTTCGTTGCAGGACAATTTCGGGCAGGTGCTCGCTGCGGACATCGGCCGGCATCTGGGATCGGGCAACATCGTCGCCAACCCGGCCCCGGGTGACACCCGGTTTCGCTACCGGGTAAGCGTGCTCGTGCTGCAGTTCCACGCGATCAGCGGCCAGGAAGCAATCCTCGAAGCGACCTGGCGGGTCGAGACACCGGACACGCGGCAGGTTCTACGCAGCGGAGGCGGATTCTACCACTCGCGGATCAGCGGCGATGGTTATCCTCCCGTGGTGGCGGCCGAGAGCGATCTCGTCGAGCAACTCGCCGCCGGGATCAGCCGGACGCTGTAGAGGGAGGCACGCCGCCAGCGGCGGAGAAAATCGATACTTTTCGGGTGCGCGACACGAAGGTCAAAATATTTTCGTTGACGTAAGTGCTCGCAGATGATTGGGTTGCAACCCACCATGACATTTGGAGAACGTGTAAAAAACCTCCGCCGCGAACTTGGCCTGTCCCAGGAAACATTTGGCACGCGCGGATTCGTGTCCACGCCGGGCTGGATCAAAATCGAAAATGGCCAGCGGCAAGCCAGCGAGAAACTCATCGAGGCTCTCACGCGCTGGCTGGTGGCTGACAAACATCTGCGCGCAGGCGCGGCGGGGACGCTCAAGGAGGAGTTGCTCACGTTGAAATACGTCGGCAGCCGTTCGCCTTTTGTGCGCGAGATGGCGAAGGGCCACGCCAAGAAGTTGTCGATCAGTACCGCGCCCGCGCCGTCAGGCAAAAAGAAAGCGCCCGCCACAGGCAAAGCGGGCAAACGTTCCCCGAAGAAATAATCCGATCACAGGCAGGACCGCGTTACCAAAGATCGGCGTGGCTGCCCGCCACGCCATGAATGCAAAACAGTTAGCCGCCCTCGGGGTGCCCGCCGGCGAATCCACCCGGCTCGGTCTGGAATTCATCGCGAGCTATTGCCGCGCGGGCGGCGAGGCGGCGCGATTGACCGAGGCGGTCGCGGCGGTCGTCGCCGACCCGGCGGCGTTCCTCGGCGATCCGCAGCGAGAGGCGTTCGCGCGCTCGCTTTATCAGCCGGCCTTCAAACAGCGCGAATCCCTCGCGCCGTGGCGTCAGTGGGGCAGCGGACTGGAAGCGGATGCCGTCCGGCAAATGGCGAACGCCTGCGCCTTGCCCGTGGCGGTGGCGGGCGCGTTGATGCCGGACGCGCATGTCGGCTACGGCTTGCCCATCGGCGGGGTGCTCGCCACCGACAACGCCGTGATTCCCTATGCCGTCGGCGTGGACATCGCCTGCCGGATGAAGCTCAGCATCTTCGACGCGAAAGGCGGCAGCATCGCGGGCCAGAAGGATCGGCTGGCGAACATCATCGAAAGCGAGACCCGTTTCGGGGTAGGCGTGACGTTCAAACAACGCCGCGACCATGAGGTGATGGACGAGGATTGGACGGTGTCGCCGGTGACGAAAAAACTGCGCGACAAGGCGTGGGCGCAGCTCGGCACGAGCGGCAGCGGCAACCATTTCGTGGAATTCGGCGAGTTCTTGCTCGACCGGCCCGCTCTCGGGTTGGAACCGGGGAATTACCTCGCGCTTCTGAGCCACAGCGGCAGCCGTGGGGTAGGGGCGCAGGTGTGCCAGCTCTACAGCCGCATCGCCAGCGACCGACGCGGCCGATTGCCCAAGGAACTCCAACATCTCGCCTGGCTGACACTCGACGAGGAAGCCGGCCAGGAATATTGGGCGGCAATGGAATTGATGGGCCGCTACGCATCGGCCAACCACGCGCTGATCCACCGTGCCATCGCGCGCAAGATCGGCTCGGCCGTGCGCGCGGGCGTGGAAAATCACCACAACTTCGCCTGGAAGGAAAGGCACGTCATCGACGGGGTAGAGCGCGAGGTGATCGTCCATCGCAAAGGCGCGACGCCAGCCGGCGAAGGCGTGCTCGGCGTGATCCCGGGGTCCATGGCGTCGCCGGGTTTCGTCGTGCGCGGACGGGGGCAGATCGAATCGCTCGGCAGCGCGTCGCACGGCGCGGGACGGGTGATGAGCCGCTCGGAG
>CALMVM010000301.1:3362-4321 GCA_937873255.1 uncultured Verrucomicrobiota bacterium
CGCTCGGAGGCGCTGCAATCTTTCACTTGGAATGGCACCAACAAATTGCTGGCCGAACGCGGCGTCACCCTGCTTTCCGCCGGCCTCGACGAGGTCCCGATGGTCTACAAGGATATTCACGAGGTCATGGCTGCGCAGACCGACCTGGTCGAGACGCTCGGGCGCTTCGAGCCGCGTCTGGTGAAAATGTGCTCGGCCGGTGAACGCGCGGAGGATTGAGAGCAGCCCGGCCGGCGGCGGGTGGTCCGCGAAACTCCCGGCATCGATTGGGGAATTTTCCTCCACGCTTGGCGGCAACCGCGCGGCCTGCCGGAGCCGTAAAGTTTCCGTCGATCCAACGTTTGCCCATATGCTCGAAAAACTTCCGCACGTCATCGGTCAGGTTCTCAAAGGCAAAGGTCCCGGGTTGGACAAAACGGTGTATTACGACGAATTCCTCGAAGGCGCGCCGGAATCGATCATCGTTTCGAGCGCGGCGTTCGCGGATGGCGGGGCGATCCCGGCTCGTTTCACCGAGGATGGCGACAAAATTTCCCCGCCGCTGGCTTGGCAAGGGATACCCGCCGACGCGGCGAGTCTGGTGCTCGTGGTGGAGGACGCCGACAGCCCGACGCTCTCGCCCATCGTTCATGCGCTCGTGTTCGATCTGCCGCCCACCGATGGCAGCCTTGCCGAAGGCGCGCTGAAGGGCCCCGGCGGCGAAGGTGAGGCGCACACGCTGGGGAAAAACACTTTTCTGAAAAAAGCGTACCTGCCCCCTGATCCGCCGCCGGGCGGTGGCGTGCACCGTTACCTCTTCCAGATTTATGCGCTCGACCAGGCGCACGGTTTGGCGGAGGGCGCGGGGCGGGGCGCGGTGAGAGACGCCCTCAAAGGGCACGTTCTGGCGCGCGGATGCATGCTCGGAACTTACGAGCGGCCCTGACCGGACACACAAGCGGGTTAAATCTCGAAGCTCA
>CALMVM010000301.1:4331-4665 GCA_937873255.1 uncultured Verrucomicrobiota bacterium
GGCGCGAGCACGTCGGCCAACGAAGGTCGGTCGAAAAGCGATTCCTATTGTTCGTGCACCTCGGTGATAAGAATGCGTACGGGACAGGTGCGCTCGTCCGGGCAGGTGCAGCGTTCCCGCCGGGCTTGGGGGGAGGCGCAGGGCAGGGGGGTCAACGGACCATCGAGCGCGCGAATCACCTCGCCGATCGTGATTTCCGAGGCGTCCCGGGCGAGCCGGTAGCCGCCGCCGACTCCGCGTTTGCTGGCGAGGAAACCCGCGTGGCGCAAGCTCAGGAGGATCTGTTCCAGGAACTTGATCGGAATATTTTCCTGGCGGGACACTTGCTCGATGC
>CALMVM010000302.1:0-16445 GCA_937873255.1 uncultured Verrucomicrobiota bacterium
AGGGGATGGCTCCCAGTTGGTCATCGCATTGCAGCGTGCCCGCGAAGCCAGCGGGGATGACGTGTTCCAGGCACTTCGCCTCGCGTCCAGTCTGCCAATCAAAGAAAACATCGCCGCTCGGTTGAGCATGCGTCCACAGGTAATCCTGGCGTGTACTCCCGTGCCCCGGCCCCAGGTACGCGACGGGCGTTTCGTCCACCTGCACATAATCGCCGGCGAGCACGCCCGTGCGGATGGCGTCATAGATCGGGCGCGGCCAGGCCCACCCAACGGGCGAGGGTCTACCGGGGCAGATGCACGCCGTGGCGCTGACGGTAGATCGCCTCTTGGCGGTAGAGCGGCAGATGGTCGGCGTACTTGGCGATCAGGATCTGGGCGAGCAACCCGGCCGTAGGCAGGCCGCGCTCCTGCACGCACGGTGGCAGGGGCGCGATGACCGGAGCGGCGTCCGGCTCTCCACGACACACGAACTTGCGGCGGATGGTCCGTCGGCGAAGGGGAAGTCCTTGAGCAGGTCGTTGAAGAACGCCACGGCGTCGTCTGCCGTCATCTCGGCGACCTGCTTGTCTTGCTGGGCAGGACGATCTTCGGGCGCGAGTCGGTGTCGGAGATTTCTTTCCGGTTTGTGCGGTCGGTGCTCCCGTCGGCTGGTTGATCTGCGTCCGCTGCTTCCGGCGCAGCAGTTGTCGAAGCGGAGGGGGATGATGTTCCGGTCGCCTCTTCTGGCTGAAATCCGATCTGGACCTCGGTGCCTGCGCTGGTTGGGGTGATGTCGCCAGTTGGTCTTACTGAGACGGCCTGATGGAGGCCGTCCGGTCCCGTGGAAGGGACAAATTGTTCCGTTTTCAGATCGTTGCTTTTGCTTTCCTGATACTTACCCACCCCCCGACCTGTGCCGGAGGGTGGGATTTTGAACATGCCCAGTTGGCGTCAGTTGTCAGTTTGATCCTGATCCGCAAACTCTTCCCAGATCTCCAGTGCTCCCTGAACGAACGCTTGGACGTAAGCGCTCTCAGGCATTTCCCGGTCACCGGTCACGGTCTCCCAGAATTCCGACACGGCCGTATAGTCACCGTCGAAATCGAGGCGGATGATGAAGAGGAACTGGACGGCATCCGCATTCCCCGAATCCGTCATGCAGGCATACCAATCAATGCTCCAGGGACCGACTGCCTGTTTTAGGCGACCGACTTCGGGCATCGTTGCCATGCTCTCGGCCCAACGCCGTCCCTTGCAATAGCCCAAAAATTCGAACAGATCATCGTGCTCAACCTGGGAACGCTGCAACCGTTCAACGATGGAGTCGAACCGGGTAGCACGCTGTTGGACGTTGGACTCCGTTGCCTTGGCCGCCGCAGGCACCAGGGATGTCTGGCCCGCTTGAATCCGGCTGTTTTTGGACTGCCGGGAAGTCGCTTTTGAGTTAGAATTCATTGTGAGGTGGTCGACTGGTTCAGTGGCACGATGCCTTGCCGACCAAAAGGCACCGTGTTTTCCACCGAAGACCACCTTCGGGTCCGTCTCACCACAAGGAGCGCCATGCTCGACTTGGAGCACCCGCAGTTTCCTACAGGTGCAGCTTGAGGACGGAAAATTCTAAACTCTCAAATAACCGCGGTCAGGATAATCATCCCGCCGTGAACAGCCGAATAGTAGCCACGATTTTTCCAGTCGTCAAGTTGTTGACGGCCAACCTCGCGGCGATGGCAGTCACCGCCTAGGCGGCGAGGGCATAAAGGGTTGGCTCAACCTCCAGCGAGGATTCGCCAGTACGCCATTTTTCCACCCGCTCCCAGGTGATGACGTTGTCAGGGAGCGTTTCGGGTTGATCCTCCACAGCGGCGTTGGCTGGGCGTGGAGGCACGGGCCGATATACATCCGCCGGAGTCCACGTCGCTTGGGGTCCATCGTCGGAATATTTCCTGAGCAAGGTGTGCTGCTCGCATTTCGTCGGGGCAGATGTGACGAGCGTGATCAATTCACGAGCGTTCTGTCTGCGCCTCGCCGCCCGGGCTTCCTGATCGGGAAACCAGAATGGAACGCTGGCCTGGCGATCTGCCTCCTTGTTTCCAAGCAGGCGCAGGGTTTTCAGTTCCAGGGGCGAGAAGCGACCGAATCGCTTCATGTCGCCACGGAACCGTCGCCGGTCACGGTATCCCAACTGGGCCGCCACCTCGTCCTCGTTGCGATCGGTGTACCGCAGCCAGTGGTGAGCCAGTTCGATGCGGCGGCGGAACAGCCACCGTTCAACCGGCCGGTCCAGGTAGTTCAAGCAATCCCGGCGGAAAGCTGCCGCCCCTTCGGGATACGCGTCGGCGATGCGCCGGAGATCAGTTTTGCCCAAGCACCGACTTTCGAGGAAGAGACAAAGGCGCACGCGCGGCACGAAGACGGCGTGCTTCAAAAACGTGCAAACCATCACCGGCCGGGCGGCGAGCAGGGTGGTGAACACCGCGCCGAGATCGGTGGACGCATCGGACGAATCTGTGGCTGCGGAGGCGCGGAGGGCATCACCCAGACGCTGGACCGGGTAAAAGGGCAAGGCAGGCAGGCTGATCCGGGCCGCCACTTCATCGAGACTCTCCCGATTTTGGATCAAATCAGCCACGACACGTTGGTTGAAGAAGTAGAACACCGTGACGCCCCGGGAAAACTGTGGGCGTGGGATTTCCGTTATCAGGAACTCGCCCGGCGGAATCAGGGCAGCATCACCCTCGCGGAGCAGGACGGAATGCTGGTCACGATTCAGGATCACCGAGCCCTCGCGCGCGAGGACGAGCAGATAATCGTTCAGGCGGATGCGCTGACGATTAAAGGCGTCGTCGCCCAGGTGGACGCGCTGGAGGCAAAAACTGCCGTGACCCCTGCTCAACAGCGTCCGCTCGGCGCGGGCGATGCGACGCGGCCAGCTCAATGTGCGTTGGGACATCTTAATTTTTGAAGAAAGGTTTTGAGCAGAGGGCAAAAAATTGGCTCGCCGGGGTGCGCTGAAGCGCTGAATGGCGGAATACAAAAGGGCGGAGCAGGTACCGGCTCATTGTATTTACCCTCCGGCGTCGGTGAGCTGGACCAAGCCGTTGTCCATCCGCAGGAGATTGCGCTCGAAGCACCGGGCCAGCAACGGCTCCATGACCTCGGCGCGATGGGAGTGGAAGCCCTTGAAGAGGGTCCATTTGGACATCGGGCCTTTGACGCGCACGCGGGCGACCATCAAGTCGATCTGGGCATCGAAGTCTTGCTGTGGCGCGGCCGTCGCGGCCAGCACACCCAACTGGGCGGCACCGAGTCGTTCCATGACGCCAATGGCTTCTTCCATCGTGGCCAGATCGATCTGCTGGAGCACCTCGGACCTCAACGTGGCCAAGTGCAGGAGCAGGGTAATCTTGAGCAGTTGTTCCGGCCACCAAGCGGTGAAGCGACGGGTATTGGCACTCTGCTGCCGCAAAACGTCTTTCCGGAAGTTCAAAAAGCATTCGGCGGCCTGCGCGGACAAAACGTACTCCACGGTTTCTCTGCGGATGCGCTCGCCCAGGACGACCTCGATCAGGTTGTGCCAGTTCTCGGTGACCTCCTCACCGGCGTGCGCCTCAGGATTGATCTCTGACCCGGCATCATTGGTGACGAGCAAGAAAGTTTCTGGTAGACCGGACGCGGCGATAGCCGGGTTGCGCCACAGGCGAGCGGTATCGTCGGGGGCGGCCAGCCAAAGATTGGTAACATATGGGGCGAGGATACTGCAGGCCGAGGCCATGTACGGTTGGCGATGCCAGGCGGCTGCCAGGTAGCGCAGCATCTCCCTCCGATCAGATGCCCGTGTGGTCTCCAAGCTGTGCAGGGCATCCCCGTACGGTGAGAAGCTCAGCACCGCGCCATCGAAGCTGCGTTGTGGCAAGGCTGGTAGATCACGCACGGCGAATCCGTCGACGATAACGAAGGGACGTTCCTCGAACTCGAAGTAATCCCAGCGTGCCGACACCTGTTCGGCCTCCTCAAGAGCCGCGGCCACCGCCGCCTGCTTACGGACTTCGGCAGGGACCGGGACGGTCAGGGGCTCACGGGCCTTTTCCCGAGGATAGCGAAGGTTGTCCAGCGCCCGGGCACAATCAATCTCCAGTTCCATACGAGCTTGTCGGAGGTGCTTCGTCCCTTTCTCTTGGTGGGCGGCAATCTTTTTCGTCACCCATTGTTGAAAGGGAAGCACGGCCTGGAAGGCGGCACGCTGGGCGGATGCGCCATGGGCATCCTCGACGACGACGTTGACCGCCGCCGACACGGAGCCGCCCGCAGGGTTCCTGAGAGTACGGCCAGGTCCGATGGTGGCCGATAGGACGGCCAAACCGATGGCCGCAGCGGCGTCGGGGGCAATACCGTGTCGCCGGGTCAGCAACTCACTGAAAGGCAATAAGCAATTGATTTCATCGACCGGCGCGCAGACGGTTGTGATGGGTGGGACCGGGGGCGGAATGTAAAGCCGGTTGCCGTCGACGGGACCGCCCGACGGCGGGGGCTCAAACACGAACTGACAGGGACGGCGGCAGTCAATAGCGTTCATATCTTATCAACTCGGGATGCGGGAGAGTTGTCAATGGTAATGGTCAGGTTGTTGGTGAAGTGCAACGTTCGGAGATCAGATCAGACGGCGGTGCGGCGGGCAGGCCTCCGAAGAGATGGAATCAAGCCATCTGTATTTTTTCTCGATTGGTTGCAGCTACTTTGCGAGGAACCACGGGAGTGTGAGTGCCTTCCAATGCATTTCTAGGCTTGTAAAACGCTATCCGACGTCCGTCGTTTTAACTTAGCCGGGAGTCGTGCCCGCAAGTCGGACAGGTGAATTTACCTTTCTGCCCAACCTTGAGGTAGATGGGACACCCGCAGGCCGTGCAGGCGAACTCGGTTCGGGCAGGATCGGATCCCAAATGTTTGTCCATCAGTCCGATGACCAACGGGCACCGGCGCAGCTTTGCCTTGTGCCCGGGGCCGGGGTCGGTGATGACGCCCAGCTTCCAAAAGATGACCCGCAGGGCGTCCAGACTGGCTCGGGTGAGAGCGTGGTAGACCGGGTCGTGGCGGTGCGCCATCTCCATTTGCCACAGTTCGTTCGCTTCGATGGCCCGAGAAATGAAGTGCTCGCGGTGCTCGGGTTCCAGATGTCCCAAGGCAAGACGCACGATGCGCTCATCGCGCTTGGTGCCGTTCTCCTGGAGTGCGCGAAGGAGGCGCATAGTTGGCAGGAACTGCCCAGGTAGTTCGATTGTCATAAATTCGGAGTCCGATAGTGGTCTAGGGGCGAGTTGACCGACGTGTCGGCAGTAGTAGCAGGAAAATTCAGCGCCATTTCATCACGGTTTGGAGAGTGAGCATCGCTCGCTTGAGATGGTGATTTACGTCCCGCTCGGAAAGGGACGGCAGCCCCATGGCGTGGCGGTTGAGGATTTCCGCCATCGAGATCACGAGACGCTGTTGGCCTGCGACGACCGCCGGATTGGTGCCCACGAGAGATCCTTGCAAGGCCTGGATGGTTCTACGCGCTTTTCCGGCGGAAATCATCCCGCCTTCCTCCACGATGTCGGCGACCATCACGCCGCCGTCAGCAAGCTGGAATGCGGTCCCGACCGAGCCTCGCTGGGCATCGGACCCTGCCGTGGAGGACGAAGATGTCATCGGACGTGTTGGATGTACGACATCCGGCCGACCTGCCGGATCATTCACCGTCGATGATTGGGCGGAGTCCTCTTTTTCGGGCAGGTGCTGGTCGCGGAAGATCGTGGAGACTTCTGTATCTGAGTCGGGCTTGGCGTCGTCAGTCACTACGGTAAGGATTGGCGGAGGTGTTTGCGGCAGTGACTGGAGTGATCCGGTGGTATTGTCGACAGTGTCGGCCGCCTGAGTGTTTTCGCCGGGTTGCCCTTGGTCATTCTTGGTGGCAACTTCTTTGCTTTGCGCGACGGACCTCCGGGTTGACGTCTTCGGCTCACCCTTAACCCATCTGTGGGATACCGCCGCGGTGTGAGCGGCATCGACCTTTTTGTCGTGAAGAAGCTTCCGCAGCTTGGCGGCATCGGGATCGTCGTTGGCCAGCAGGCGATCAAGGACCTTGATCATCTCCAGCCCCTTCTTGGCGGTGGCCCAAGACCAGCCAACCTTTTTGGCGGCGATGTCACGGGCCTTGCCCACGGTCTTCTCCGCGCCACCCTGTGTTAATTTTAACACAGGGTTCTTACCTTGGAGCATCCGGGCCCTCGCCCGCTCCGACTCGATGCGGAGGTACACGGCAAACTCTCGTACGCGCTGTTCGTTATTCTTGTTGCGGCTGCGGTTGGCTTCGAGGAGCAACTCCTCAATGGCCACGGCGTCGTGGCCGGGGTCGAGGAAGAGGACGGGAACTGCGGCCAGCCCTGCGGCTCCGGCGGCCTTCAGTCGCCGGTGACCATCGACGACGACATGCGCGGCGGTGGCATGAAGGGGGTTGATCACGCCGAGGGTTTTGATACTGGCGATCAAATCATCATCTACGGGTTCGTCACCGTAGACGGCGGCGTTCGTGCGGTGAGGCTTGAGGGCATCGACGGCGACTTGGGTAACGCTGACGACATCCGCTGGCTGGGCAGCAGGGACATCCGTCTGGCTGGGGTCGACAACGAGAGCCGTCTGAGGATCGTCAGGAGGTGCGAGTGGCACGGTTGAAGCCGGGGTGAAAGGCAGTTCCAGCGTGTCGTTCTCTGGCAAGGTAGTCGATGTCGTTTCGGTGGTAATCATGGTCGTTGTTTACGTGTTGGAAGATTTCGAATGGCTCAATGTTAGGAGGAGTAGGGGTAGGATTGGATTGTTGAATGGTCGATGGACTCTCGGTCGGACCTGACGGCGGCCTCGTGGTCGGCCCCGTCGCTGCCCTGCCCGACCCCGGCTGGCGCTCGGGGTCGAGCCTGCCCACCGCTTTGGGGGCCGACCAGCCACCTACGACATTTTCTCCGAGGGAATGACGGTGCGGCCGCTAAAGCGGCCCTCCGCCAATCTCACGGTCATTGTTTGTTGAGGTTTTTTCTGTACTTGAGCGGCTAGGCGGCGGACACGCCGGGATAGCGGATGCCGCCACCGAGCAACTGGTGGAAGGAGAACTCCTCGTATGGCCTGTCCCCGGGGCCGAGGCCATCGGTCCACCCCTCGCAGATCGTACGCAGAACCAAGCACTTCACGATCTGCATCCGGTGGAGGAAGTCGTGGTTGCTCTCCCAGCCCAGCCAGCTTTTGCAGGCGTAGTAGATCCGGGTAAAGGGGCTGTCGACGACCACGTCCTTGACCTTGGTGCTCACCCAGTCGCCGATGCTCTCCCAAAGCCGCCATCCCCTGAGACAGGGTTCACGGCGGTTGAACTTCTTCGACAGGTAGTTCCCCGCCGCCGCCACCGGGATGGTCCGGACGTTGATGCGCCCCCACCCAACCTGCTCGGCGATGACGCGAACGTCTCCGACGAACATCCAGCCCGAGGTGACCAGATGGACGTGCAGACCGTGGGTGTCGTGCAATTCGAATACCCGGATGCCACGGAGCAGCGGCCACCGTTCGTGCAGCTGTGTTAAGAGATTGTTCCACATGGCTTTGGCTTCCTTGATCGACATCACGGCCGGCAAGGTGAACGTCCACAGGTAAAGCTCATCTGGACGGTGGCCATGACGCCGGGAAAGCTGTTGGAGGGACAGGAGGAAGGCAGCCCTGGATTTGGTCATTGGAGGTGTTTGAGGGAATGACGAGATTAGGAATGGTGTCGTCGAAGACGCTTGGTCAGGCGTGCTCTTCCACGAGTTCGGGCTCGCGGTAGCCGAGGTGGGCGGTCACGAAACCTCCCTTGTGGACCAGACGGTCCAGTTCAAAGGCGTACCGACGACCTTTTTCCAGGCCAATCGTGGTTACCGTTACTTCCGCGGTCGGGATCGGTTGGGGACGAAAAATCCTCACGGTTCCGAAGGCTGCACCGCACTCCACGGCGTAGACATATTGAACGGTCTGGATTTTTTGCCCACTGGCAGAGTCGACGATGTCTTTGTAATCGAGCTTGCCGCCGCGATACTCGCCGACGAGGATCAGGCGGCCGTCAAGGACACGCTCTAACAGTTGGTTGTGGGTGATCATAATTTTAGGTTTGGGACTGCTTGATTGTTTTGTTGAGCAAAGGGTTTTTGCCGATGATCAACGACTGGTGATGGTGAGTTTGTCCAAAGCAACCCGAACGGCATCGGGATTGAAAAGGCGGGTGCGCCACCCGGCCCGGATGCTGGGGATGACCCGCATCCTCGCCCACCGCTGCACGCAACTGACCGGGACGCCAAGCTCGACGGCGAGCTTCTTGGTGGTCATGTAAGCGAAATGGTTCATAGTGTAACCCAGTAGTTCAGTCTGGTTATATTGACAACAAAAAAGTTCAATCAGATGGTTCTCCCATGGCCATCTCCCAACGCAAAACGACAATCGCCGTCCTCCGCGCTCTGATGGGGCCCGTCTACGGACGCGAGGATCGGTTCGCGGAACTCGCGCAACGGAGTGTTTCCTGGGTCAAAAAGGTCAGTGCCGGGATAGAGCCACTGACCGGCGACGTTGCCCATGCCCTGAGCCTCGAAACCGGCATCAGTCCGACATGGCTCCTCCGTGGCGACCCTGCAACCGCCCCGGTGGGAAGTGCCGGCCAGCTATACAATGAACGGGCTTTTCAACTGCACCGCGCCAAACTCGGCAAGGGCAAACTGGAGGTCCAGACCGTCTTCGATCTCGCCGAGATCGTGGCCGAGATCACAGCCATCGCCCGCTCTGCCGCCAAGCAGGACATAGCGGCGGTGTTCCGGTGGAGGCTCACCGAGTTTCTCAAGGCATCGCGCGACGAGTTTGGTTGTGACGAGCGTACCCAACGGCAGGTACAAGCGCGGGCGCAAGATGGTCATCTACCGCGCTTGATCTTCCGTGATGACCTCGTCGATCCAAAAACCCTGACCAGAACGTCGGCTAGAGACGATGCCTCACACCTCCGGCCTCGAAAGCTGCGCGGCAGTCCCAAGAATTGATCAATCGTGCAAGCAGTCGAGAAACGAGACGGCGCAAGCTCTCAGTCATGAACCGTTGTTCGCCAAGGACGGGACCACCGCGAACACGGCTTCTCCCTCTGCCCGCCGCATTGCCCGGTGGGAGTGCTTGTGCAGCATGGTTTGGGAGGTATAGCCGAGGTCGAGGCGGCCTCCAGGGGCTGGCCCACCCCGGAGCAGTTGCCGGTAAATCCCGCCACGGCACCATCCACGAAGTGGTTGGCGTAGCCGTACTACGCCTGCCGCAGGCTTTGACGTGAGCTTGGAAGGCAGCGCGGAACTCCGGGGGAACAGCCCGGGGTGTCCACGGCCTGGAAGTGGTCGGCGAGGAAGTCGGCCATGGCGGCTCCATGCCGGGCGACACGGGCCGAACACAAACTCCCGACAAAGAGAGGCTTGCGTTTTAGCTAATTTGCTTTTGAGATAGGTGCAAGGCCGCGATCTCCTCGTAGACGCTGACCCCGATCCCACGATACCGAAAGGACCCAATGGCTTCCCAGGAAACTCGCTCCGATGTCTTCAAGTTCGTTTCGTTGCGGCCACCTTCACCGCCGTCAGATGACTCGGCCCACATCAATTTCATCAACGACGAGCGCACGGCGGGCGTCACTCCGGCTGCCCGATTCATTGCAGGGTTCGGGCCCGCAGACGTTCGGACTTTCCCGGATAAACTCAGGTCGTTCATCGCGGAGCACAAATACACGCTGACTTACCCGCAGGACGGCGGAGACAAAGCGCTCGATCAGGCCCGGTCGGCGGCGGCGGCGGTGCCGGACGGGTCCGTCTCCGCGGAATCCCTGAAGGTCGCCATCGAAACCGCCACCGGCCAATCGCTGGAATCTCTCGCGGCCTCCCCTGCGGCGGTCACGCGACGTAACACGCTCTGGGACTGCTATTACGCATACTTCCTGTTGAACGGTCTCGACGGCCAAAACCTCGATGCCCTGACCGCCAACCTCCGCGCCGTCCACCTGCTCACCTTCCTCCACGATGGCCGGGCCGTGCCGGGGGCTGCTACTTTGCAGGCGATCCTCTCAGCCACGCCGGTCGTGGACAAAGCCGTCACCTCCCTGCCCAAACCCGCCGCCACGGCCCCGGCGTCAGGCGACGTTCCGCTACCCGACCACGCGAAGCGGGCATTCCAAAACCTCTGGAATGATTTGCTGAATACCCACCGGGCCATCGACGACGCCCGCGATCTGACGGTCAACACCACCACCCATAAATCGACGGCCGAAGTCCTGGTTCCGATCCTCGGCCAAGCAAAATCTCGCCGGAAGGCCACCACGCAACTGGCCAAGAGGACAACCATCGGTCTGAAGACGGCCGTGGACAAAGCGGCCTTCGACGCGCTTTCCGCGCACACGCGGGCGGTTTTCGGCGCGGCACGCATCGCGCCGGAGACGTTCAGTCGCGCCGACGCGCTGACCAAGCTCAACGACCGGATGAGTTCCCTGTATTCCAGTCTCAGTTCGATCACGGACCCGCGTGTGCTCGAATTCATGCCGCCCGAGGCCCGCGCGCTTCCGGGCGTGCAACCCATGGTGGAACGGATCGACCGCCTCGCCTTTCAACCCATTTACATCGGGCCATTAATGAGCTCGAACGAGAATGTCCGGGGCGAGATCCGCCCTCTGGGCATCGGTGACCTGAAGGTCGTCAAACAGAAGCTCACGAGCTACCAACTGGGCGAGGTCGCGCACATCGAAAACGTCCTGCGCGGCGAA
This sequence comes from uncultured Verrucomicrobiota bacterium, assembly GCA_937873255.1. Taxonomy (GTDB): domain Bacteria; phylum Verrucomicrobiota; class Verrucomicrobiia; order Chthoniobacterales; family SZAS-18; genus CAHJWO01. The sequence continues at coordinate 10,796 of CALMVM010000302.1, forward strand.
TCGAAGGAGCGCAAATACCGTGTTCTCGACCGCACCGAGCAGACCCTCGACATCACCACCGAGACGAACGAAGAACAGTCCAGGGACACGCAGACCACCGAGCGGTTCGAACTCAAAAAGGAAAGCGAGAACACCATCCAGCAGCAGATGAGCGTGCAGGCCGGCGTCTCCGTGTCCGGTTCCTACGGCATGGTGACCTTCGGCGCGCACGGGGACTTCGCCTACAGCACCTCTTCGGTGGATTCGAACAAATCGTCGTCGAACTTCGCCCGGGAAGTGATCGACAAGTCGGTGACGCGCATCCAGAAGAACGTTCGTCAGGAACAGATCACCAAGAATCTGCACGAGGTCGAGGAACTCGACACGCACGGCTTGGACAACACGAAGCAGCCGGACAATCTGACGGGCGTCTACCGCTGGGTCGACAAATACTACGAGGCGCAGATCTACAACTACGGCAAGCGGATGATGTTCGAGTTCATCGTGCCGGAGCCATCCGCCTTCTATGGTTATGCGCAAACGCATCAGCCCAAAGCGAATGTCGTTCCGCCGACGACGCTTCCCGACAGCCTGACGCACAAGAACATCACCGAGAACAACTACCAGAATTTCATCCGGGATTACCAGATTCAGGGCTGCACGCCGCCGCCGCCCCCTGGCAAGGTCGTCAGCGCGACGCTGTCTTCGGACGCCAAGATCGAGAACGGCACCCCGCTGGCGAAGTCCTCGAAGGATCTCGTCGTGCCCGAGGGCTATGTGTGCGATGCGCTGGCGTACAGCCTGTCCTTCGTCCACGCCTCCTACCCTCGGTTCCGACTGTCGGTGGGGGCCGACACCACCTGGTTCGACTGCGCGACCACTGGCGGCGGCAGCGACAAGATCGACCAAGCTTGGGGCAGCAGCGCCGCTCCGTTCGACGGCATCATCCCGGTCTCCATCGACATCTACGACGTCAATTCCTATTTCGTCAACGTCGTCGCCTCGTGCATCCGCACCCCCGAAGCGTACGAACTCTGGCAGATCCATACGTTCGAAAAGATCACGGCGGCTTACCAGGCGTTAAAGGCCACCTACGATCAGCAGATCGCGCAGCAGCAGACCCAGAAGTGGGTCGTCATCCACGGTCAGAATCCGCGGATCAACCGGCAGATCGAGATGGGCGAACTGAAGAAGTCGTGCGTCAAGCTCCTGATGGACTCGTGGCAGTTCGGCGCTTTCAACGCGATGAAGCAGTCCGGCGACAACCCGCCGGACTTCGACCTCCATCAGGCGGTCAAGGAAGGCAAGACAGCGCAGTTTTTCGAGCAGGCCTTCGAGTGGGAAAACATCACCTACCTGTTCTACCCCTATTTCTGGGGTCGGCAGTCGCAGTGGATTTCGAAACTGAACACTTACGACGAGGACCCGTTGTTCACGCAGTTCCTGCAAGCCGGGGCAGCCCGGGTTGTCGTGCCGGTGCATCCCGGCTACAATGACACTGTGATGTATTTCCTCGAGCACGACGGGGCCATCTGGAGCAGCGGGCCACCGCCGCGCCTCAACGATCCTCTCTACATCTCGCTGGCCGACGAACTCCGGGGGCAAACCGACGACCTGACCAACGCTACCCCCGAGGGCGATCCGTGGCAGGTCGTCCTGCCCACCACCCTGGTGTACCTGCAGAAGGACGCGACGCTGCCCACATACCCCTGAGCGGCGGAGATCGGCCCGGGAGAGATTTTCTTCCAAGATTGGGAGTCCTTGCACATCATGGATGCGAAGCTGATCCGTGCGGCGTCCAAGGGCGCCGTCGCTCTGATCGTGCCGAATCTCAACGTCGACCTGCGCGCGCTGCCGGCCAGTGTCACCGAGGAGGTCGTGGACGCGACCAAGGCCGTCGTCCTCGACAAGGACAGAGCCGTCCGGCGGCCGACGGACCCGCAACTGTATCAACTGAGCATCGAGATCAGCGCGGCCGAACGGACCGCCCATCCGGCGCTCCACGTCGAAATCACGGGGCTCGCGCCGTTCTTCACCCTGCTCAACACCAGCGGTCTCTCCGTCGCCTCCACCACGCTCGACGTTGCGGCCGAGTTCAAGAAGAGCACGAAGGTTGCAGCCGGGGCGCTGACGTATTTCATCGAGGCCGAGGCCTTCGCCGTTTCGCCACTGGTCCCGGCGTCCCTGCCGAGCTTAAAGGTTTCCTTCACCGAGAACAGCCAGCCCCTGGGCAGTGTGGTCGTACCGCTCTTCCTGAGCGACCTGATCCTGCTGGGGGACAACGAGCCCGCTTCCCGGCTCTACATCGCCGACACCGACGACAACCAGCCGACGTTGGCGGAGGTCAAAGAGGGGGCCCGGACCGCCGGGGTGCCCGTGGTCACGGTCCCCGCGACGGTGTGCAACGGCGATACCTGGCTGCAGGATCAGTTCCAGTTGGCGCTCGCCGTCGACAACGCGGCGAAAATCCAGACGGTGGTCGTGCATCTGCCGCGCATGCGCAGCAACTCGCAGGTGGTGAAGTCCTCCGACAACCTCGCGGCGTTCGTTGACAACCACTTTCCCTCGAAAGACATCGGCGTTTTCCGGGACTTCTGGGAAACTCGGATCACGGTGCCGGCCGCGAGTGCCCAGGGCGGAGTCACCGCGGTCCGGTTGAAGCTCAAGGATTCGAACGGCGTGCTGAACGCGATGATGCCGGTGAGCCGGACCTGGGCGCAGATCGTACGCGCCATCGGCGAATTGACGGGCACCTCGGCTGCGTCGCCGCTGCCGATCCCGTTCTTCACCAAGCGTTCGCAACTGGACAAGAAACTCGCCGAGTTGAAGGCGACCCCGGCCAACGCGGGGCAGAAGCCCGCCAAAGATGCGTTGACCGCCGCCCTGGACCAGCGACTCAAGGACATCGACACCGCGCTGCCCCTGCTGCCCGGCGCGGTCCGTCTGACGATCAACCAGCAGTCGGTCGAGGTTTCCGAAACGGCGCTCAACGATCTGTACGTCCGTCTCACGGACCTGCACAGCAGCAGCAACTACGGCGGCAACGTCGAGGTCACCCCGCCCACCGCCGATGCCCCGCTGGGCAAGATCGTCACCGGCGACGTGACCAGCCAGGATGTGCAAACGACCTTGAAGCGCATCGTCCAGGTGGGGACGCAGCCCTGGGTGCAGGTCGGCACCACCTGGCTGAGCGTGGGACACGTCGATGAGATCGCTAGCTTCGTCACGCCCACGACGTCGAGCGTGGGATCGCTCGCGGTGCTCCGGGCCAGCCCCCGGCTCGCCATTGTTTTGCTCGAGGCCGTCCAGAAGGCCCGGGCCGGCGGGACGCTCGCCACTCGCCTCTTTCGCGGGAAACGGTGGCTCCACGAGGAAGATCGCTCGACGCCGGACCCGCTCCTTCCGCCCACCGCCTATCGGCATCTCGTCTTCAATTACGGCAAGTACGACCTGAAAGAATTTCCCACCCACGCGACGGCGCTTCCGTTCGGGCCGAGCGCCTATTACGACGACCGCAAGTATCTGTACTATCTTTCCGGGGATTCAGCGAAGAGAGAGTACGCGGCGCACATGAGCGTCGAAGAGGTGCTGGACATCTGCCGCGAAACGAACCAGGCCATCGACGACGTGTTCCTCGCCGGCAAAGGCTCCAGCGCCAAGCAGTCCGACTATCCCTCGCTCAAGGGGCTTACCCCGGATGATTTCACAGCCATTCTCCGGAGCGGTCTCGACGCGGTCATGAAGAAGGAACTTGCCACCGCGACGCTCATACCCGTACCGGTCATGTTCGACCGGGTGGATTCGTTCACGGAATCCACGACCGGGGCGTTCACCCCGGGGGTGGTGAACCTCCAGCAACTGGGCCGCACGGTGCTAGTCCCTCGCCCCATCGGCCCGCGCATGCGGCCCAAGGACGCCGTCACGCTGCTCGGTGCCATCTTGGCGGACGACGCGCTCACCGGGTTGCCGTCCACTTTGCGCAAAGGCGTGGCCACCCTTCTGACTCCCGCCAATCTGCACGCCCGCGGTCTCGACGTGACGACCCACTGGGCCTCGCGCAACCGCTACTTCCTGCAGTGGGATACTGCGCCCATGAACGCCCAGGGCAACACCAGCGTCAGCGACAAGATCGATGCAATCTCCGACATTTTCCGGGACGGGTTCGACGAGTTCGTCAACCCGGACCGCGACTACACGAAAAACGACACCCGGAATGCGCAGACCGCCCGGGACTATTACACGGCCAACATCGCCAAGGTCCGCCAGCGCATCGCCAAGGCCAATCCCGGTGTCTTTGACACTGGCGGTTACCTCAACGGCGACAAGTGGGTGAAGATCGTGATCCCCGAGAACACGGTGGACGTTTTCGAGGTCTACACCCATCTCGTTCTCGAGGCGCTGGGCTTGACGGTGCGGTGGGTGGATTCGTGGTTCTACCATGTGCACGCCGGTGGTGTTCACTGCGCCACGAACGCGTTGCGAACGGTCAGCCCGGCTGAGCTGGCGCGTCGCACGGCCCGGGCCGCGGATCTTTGAAGCAGGTTTCGTCTGGGGAGAAAGGCAGGCACCCGCCGCCGCGCACGGGGTGTGGGATGCTTGGATGAAAAACACGAAAAGGCACTTCGCTCTGCAGGTGACGGCGTTTCGGGTCGGCTTGCGCCGGAATGGAATATGCCGGGCGAAAAATCCGAGATAAGATGGCGGCAGCCCCCTGCGGCCGTTGCCTTTTCGAAACGATTTGGTCGATTCGATGGTCTGGACTAAAACACCAAAGCGGAACGAAGCTTCACCTCGTCAGCGTCGGGAGGTACGGAAATCGCCAAGGATTGATCGGCCAAACAGACTGCGCTTAGAAGTGGAATGCCCTCGGGTTTATCGGTTGCCGACGGATGGGGTTGGAAGCACGGCAAACACGGCTTCTCCTTCCGCTCGCCGCATCGCCCGGTGGTAATGCTTATGCAGCATGGCCTGTGAGGTGTGGCCAAGATCAAGGCACAGGCCACCGATGTCTCGCCAGTTCGATGCCAGCACGGCAGACGCGAAGGTATGACGCAGGCAATCCTGTGGCCACGGATTAATCCCGGCCTTTTTTCGCACGGCGCGGAGCTTGGTGCGGAGAGGGGTTCCCATCACCGGGGCAATCACTCCTTCGGTGCTTCCGCCGCGGGGGGCGTGCCAACCAAGCCAAGCTCGCAAGGTCGGATGAACGGCGATGTGGCGAGCACGTTTGGTTTTAGCCGCGCTGACCGGAACAGTCAGAATGTTGTCGGCGAGATCAAGATTATTCCACATGAGTTTCTCAGCTTCGGCCGGACGGACGCCGGCGAACGCCTCCACTGCCAGCAACGGACAAAGGTCGGGATCGTTGTCTACCGCCGCGTCGAATAGGGCTCGCAACTGATTGCCTGTCAGGACTGTGACTTCCGGCGCGGCCACATGGGCGAGATCAACACGGGCTGCCGGGTTCTCCGAAGTCCATCCGCGACGAACGGCGAAGTTGAGCACGGCGCGGGTCTGGCGAAGTACGAGGTTCTTCATAGGACCCGGGAGCGCCCCGAGATGAGCCTCGAAGTCGGTGGGTTGAAGACTGGCACCCAGTTTCCCGGCAAGGTCGGTGTCGCGCTCGGGCAGACGCCGGATGTCGGCGAGGTGCCGTGCGGAACGATGGGCC
>CALMVM010000302.1:16455-17597 GCA_937873255.1 uncultured Verrucomicrobiota bacterium
CCCTGGCAGCGGCGAATGCCTGGCAGGCTTCAGTGAAGGTCACACTGGCTACATCGGCCTTGGCCTTGCTCACATACAAACGGACTGCGGACAGGATTGCCTCGTCGGGTTGTTGCGCCTCCGCCAAGAACCTGAACGCACGGGCGGCCAGATCCGACTGCCCGGGTGGCAACGTCGGCGCAGAGGTGCCGTGGTCCAAGAACCGGGCGCGCAGTTTCGTACATGCGCCCCTCGCCTCCTCTTGGGTGGCAAAATATTGCCGGGTACGCTGGCCATTTTCGGAGAGGCTGGCCGGGGTATTTACCACATAACCACGCGGTGTCTTGGTGAACTTGAAGGCAGCTGCTCTCATCGCCAAATTGTCGCCCGAATCGCCTTTATGTACAAGAGGTTTGTTGAATTACGAGAAAACACCGAATGCCATAATCAACTTTCACAGAGGAAGATGCGGAAACCACCTCAGAGGCAATTCTGATTCGTAATCAGCAGGTCATGGGTTCGAATCCCATCGTTGGCTCTCTTAGCGCGAGAGACTTACAGCAGAAATCAATTCACGATCGGTTTCTGGTAGGGCAATTGTAGACCACTTTTGCAAGCGATTTTCGTGCGCATCTGACTCGGCCTGCTCTGTTGTCGCCACGTCGCAGATGCACGCGTGTGTGACCGAAACCATATCCTGTCATCTCTCTAAGCCATAATGTGTCCGCCACGGCACATTGCTACCGCAAGTGACCATTGGGCAGGACCACAAGTTTCTTTGTTTTGAAGCATTTCGTGTCCGTCGGTCAGCGGAGACGGCATAATGTGTCAGTGAGTTTGGCTGTTTATTCTCAGATTACGGTCGAAAATATCTCGGCCGACGACCTCATCGGGGGACTTTGACTGAACCCAAAAGTGGCGTACTAAATGGTAGCGTCGCCGGAATTCTTCGAAGGCGCGCGTCACAAACCAACAGCTATAGTGGACTTCAAAAAACATTTGGGTCACAAAACAATCCCGAAGTCACTCGATCCCATCGAGATCTACAAGAACCTCGACCGTGCGAGCGACAAGGGAGAACTGCGCACCTTGCAGAAAGTCGTTTTGTCTAACTGCCTATCCGAATAACTGGTTTGATGGTAGGTTTGGCGGGTGAAAACCTC
>CALMVM010000303.1:0-5858 GCA_937873255.1 uncultured Verrucomicrobiota bacterium
GCCCGCGCACCTCCTCCAACGCCGGTTTTGCGCCGCCGACATAGTAAACGAGCTGCTTGTTTTGCGCCGCGCCCTTGCTCCCGGTGAAGGGCGCATCGAGGTATCGTGCCCCCTGGCTTTCCACGATGCCCGCCGCCCGGCGCGTCGCATCCGGGGAAACCGTCGCGTGGCACAACACGACGTGCCTCGGCCGGAGCGCTGCCGCCACCGTGCGGATGATCTCTTCGAGCGCACCGTTGTCGCTGATGAACAGTTGGATCACGTCGCACAGGTCGGCGACCTCGACGACCGAACCCAGAAAATTCGGCGCGGCGCGGGGCGTGCGGCTCCAGACATAAACCTGATGCCCGGCCGAGCGCAGGTTCGCCGCCACCCGGGTACCGATGATGCCCAGGCCGATCACGCCGACTTTGCCCCGCGTTTTTTTGGTGGTCGACATCCGAAGTTCGTTCAGCGTTTAAACTGGTGCGCGCGTGGAAGCAAATGCGAAAGGTCGCGGGAGCCCGCGCGCAAAGGGCGTCAGGGCGTGAGAGATGGGGCGGCGTCGTCGCGCAGGTCCGGGGAGATTTCGATCTTGGCGTCGTCGCGCAACTTTTGGACGAGCCTGGTCGTGGCGAGCTGCCGTTTCTGCTCCTTGATGAAAGTCGTGATCCGGGGACGCGCCTCGTCGAGCGTATCGGTGTGGGCCGGTTTGCGGTCGGTGACCTTGATGAGGTGATAGCCGAATTGCGTGCGCACCGGCGCGCTGGTTTCGCCGACCTTCAAGCTAAACGCGGTGTTGGCGAACTCCGGCATCACCCCCTCGCGGGTGAACGCGCCGAGGTTGCCCCGGTTTTTCTTGACCGTGGGATCGTCGGAAACCTGGACGGCGACCTCCTCGAAAACCTCGCCGTTTTTGAGACGCGCGGCCACGTCGTTCGCTTTCTTCTCGGCCGCCACCAGTTCTTCCGGCGCAGCGTCGCGGCGCAGCTTGATGAGGATGTGGCTGGCCGTGACCTTTTCCGGTTCGTCGAACTTGTTGGGCGGCCCGTCCTGATAAAATTTTTCCACCTCCTGCGGCGTGACGATGACCTGGTCGGCGATCTGGTGGTCGATCCAGTGTTCGCGGGCGATCTGGTGTTGGATGTTCTGGCGGATCTGGTCGAGGGTCTGGCCGCTCTTCCGCACGTCGTCGTCGAATTTCGCCGGGGTTGCGTACTGGCGGCGGAATTCGTCGAGGCGGGTTTCCACGTCCAGGGAACTGACCGTTTCGCCGGCGGCCTTGGCGTTGACCAGACGGTCGATGATGAGGTTGCTCAGCATCTGACGGTACGCCACGCGCTGGTCGGCCACGGAGATGGTTTTCAACGAACGGCCGCCGGCGTTGAGGAGCGTCTCGGTGATGCGTTCCAACTCGGCCTTCGTGACCGGCTGGCCGTTGACGGTAGCGACGGGATCGGGCAACGCGTACTGCGGCATCGGCGTGGGCGTGGCCGGCGGCGCGGAGGGCGAGGACTTCGGAGCGGGAGCCGGCCGGCCGTGCTGCGCGGACGCGACCGTGGGCAAGGCGCAGGCGGCCAAAACGAAGGCAACGAAGCAAAGGCTGTGGCGGGGGGTCGCGGAATCCATGACTTCGGGACGGGCAATCTCGCCCGGTCAAGCGCAGATGCCAGCGGAATTTTGCCTGCCCGGACCAATGCGAAAACGGCGAACCCCCGGCGGATGGAGGTTCCGCCGGGGGCTCGGAGAAGAGCATTCAGCCGGCGCGCCCGCCGTCCGCGATGGGGTCAAGGCTGCGGCTGGCCGTCGCGGCGTTTTTTCTTGTCGTCGTCGGACTTGGCGGGCTGGCTGGGCTGCGCCTGGGGTTCCTGACGGCGCTGGGCCTGCTCCTGCTGGCGTTGCGGTGTCTGCTGGGCCTGCTCCTGTTGCTTTTGCCGTGCCTGTTGCACTTCCTGCTGACGCTGGGCCTGCTCCTGCTGATGTTGCTGCGCTTGTTGCTGGCGTTGCGCTTGCTGTTCTTGCGAACGCTGGTCCTGCTGGCGCTGCTGGTCCTGTTGACGCTGCTGCGAGGCCTGTTGACGCTGCTCCTGATCCTTCTGGCGTTCTTGCGCCTGCTCCTGCGAACGTTGTTGTTGCTGCTGTTCGCGGGCGCGCGTCTGGTCCTGTTGGGCCTGCTGGCGCTGTTCCTGTTCCTGGCGGCGCGCGGCGCGGCGGTCCTGTTCGGCGGGGGTGTTCTGTGCGGCGGGCGTGTTCTGCGCGTTTTCCTGCTGGCGGGGGCCGCGCCGATTCTCCTGAGGAGTAGCCTCGGGCGCGGCGGAGGGTTGCGTGTCCTGATGGACCCGGCGCTGATTCTGCCGATCCCCACGCGGGCTGTCGGAAGGCGCGTCGGACGAACGCGGGCCCCGGCCGCGCGGGTCCTGGCTAGGATTCGCCTGCGGCGTCGCGGTGGGTTGCGTCTGGTCAGGCGCGCCGGGCCGGCGGCGGTCGTTGCGGTCGGCTGCCGGGGTGGGCTGCGCCTGATCGGGTGTGCCGGGCCGGCGGCGGTCGTTGCGGTCGGCGGCCGGGGTGGGCTGGCCGCCGTTGTTGCGGTTGTTCTCGCGGGCCTCGCGGTCGCGCTGGGCGGCGTCGCGGCGGGCGCGGCGGTCATCCTCGGTGCGGTTGAAGGGCTGGCTGGCCGCCGGGGTAGGCGGCACGTTGGCCTGCTCGCGCTCGCGGCCGTTGCGGTCCCGTTCGCGGTCGTTGCGGTCCCGTTCGCGGTCGCGGCGGGGATCGTTCACGCCGGGCGTGCTGTTGGCCGTCTGGTTGCCGGGCGGGCGGGTCGCGCGGTCGCGCGCCTGTTGCTGGAACTGGTTGCGCAGGCGGTCAACCGTCGGTTGGTCCGCGCCGGAATTGCGCCAGCCGTGCTCGACGCGCGCGTCGCGGATGTCGCGCTTGACTGTCGGCGGGCGGACCACGTTGAAGTCCACGCGCTGGCGGTTGATGTTCGGCGCGGCGATCTGGAACACGCCGTCGCGTACGACGTTGGGGTTGTGCCGGTCGCGGCCGCGGTCGCGCAGGAAATCCAGGTTGTCACGGCGCTCGATGCGCAGTTCCTGGATCGGACGGTGGACGCGGGTGCGCAGGAAGACAAAATCCGGGCCGTAGTTGTGGACCGTCACGTAGCGCGGTCCGCGCTGGTAGGTGATGCGCGTAATGTTAACGGTGTTCTCGATGATCACGATGTTGCGCTGTGGCGGCACGATGACCTCACGCAGGCTGGGCTCGCCGAAATCGGTCGTCGCCACGAAGCAGTAATTGCTCGGACCGATGTCGTACTGTTCGTCGACCGAGTTATCGTAACCTTCCTCGGATTCCACCGTGTTGTAGTCCACGACCACGTCGGCACCACCACCGCCACCCTTGTGGCGTTCGCGCTTGGGAGGAAGCGGAGCCCAGCCGACGTAATCGTCGTTCGTGCGCCAGGAAACCCAGCCCGGACCCCAGTCGTAGCCGGGCACCCACACCCAGCCGGTGCCTTCGAGGCGGGTCCAGCGACCATAATGGTAGGTCGCCCAACCGAAATTCTCGTACGAAACCCAGGTCCAGCCGTCGTCGGTCTGCGCCCAGTAGCCGTCGGAATACGGACGCCATTTGTCGTTCTGGTAACCGATGCTCGGCTGCCAGACGTAGCCGTACTCGGGGGTGTTGTACCAGTCGCCGTCGTCGGCGAGGCTGTTGTAGAAAACGTCGAAGGAAACGTCGTCCGCGCGCGCTTGGCTCAACGGCAGGGCCGAGAGCACCGCCGCGAGCAGGCACGTCAGGAGGGCGGGGATTTTCATGGGGTGGTTTTTGGTTTGCGAACTGCCGATGTCACACTATAGACCGGTGCGCGGCGGGTTTATTCGATTGCGAACATTGAATCATCGGATTTAGCAACGAAACGCGCGTGCCGTTGCAGCAATCCGCGCGCCCAGCGCGCTAAAATTCTCCATGCAAACCATCGTCATCGGCCACCGCAACCCCGACATGGATTCGATCTGTTCGGCGCTGGCCTACGCGCGTCTGAAGGCGGCGCTCGGGTGGTACGACGTGGTCGCGGCGCGGGCAGGCAACCTGAACGCGCGCATCCAGTTCGCGCTCGGCAAATTCAACACCGAGCCGCCGACGTTTTTGAGCGACGTGACCCCGCAGGTGCGCGACGTGATGACGCGCGAGGTCGTCCGTGTGCGCGGCGACGACACGATCTCGCAGGCGCTGCACTCCATCGAACAGCGCCGGTTGCGCGGCTTGCCCGTCGTCGATGAGGAAAACCGCTGCCTGGGCCTGCTGAGCGCCATCGAGATCGGCCACCAGTTGTTTCCCCCGCTGCCCGAACTCGGCGCGACGCGCACGGTGCGCGCGTTTCTGCACGACATCGTGCGGACGTTCGACGGGGAGGTCGTCGCAGGCGACGCGCGCGACGAGGTCGAGCGCGACCACATCCTGATGGTCGCCGCGATGAAGGCCGAGTCCTTCGTCGAACGCCTGCGGCGGCAGGGCGCGGCGAACGTCGTGTTGTTCGTCGGCGACCGCGACGACATCCAGGCGGTGGCCATCGACGAGGGGGTGCGTGCCTTGGTGCTCACGAGCGGGGTCGAGGTCGTCCCGGCCATCGCGCGACGGGCGTCGGCGGCTGGGGTGACGCTCGTGCGCTCGCGGTTGGACACGGCGACCACCGTGCTCCTGGCGCGCGGGGCGGTGCGCGCCGGGCGGTTGATCGAGGGAGAGTACGCGCATTTTGCCCCGGAGGTGCCGCTGGAGGCGGCGCGGGCGCGGGCGGCGGCGTCGGCGGATTCGATCTTCCCAGTGTTGGACGACGGCGGACGGATGGTCGGCGTCGTGACCAAGAGCGATTTCCTCAAGAGCGTGCCCCGCCAGTTGATCCTCGTGGACCACAACGAACTGTCGCAAGCCGTGCGCGGCGCGGACAAGCTGCCGATTATCGAGGTGATCGACCACCACCGGCTCGGTGGTTTTTCGACGGATCAGCCGATCCATTTTTGGAACAACCCCGTCGGTTCGACGTGCACCATCGTCGCCATGCTGTATCAGCAAAACGGCGTGGAACTGCCACGCAACACCGCCGGGTTGCTGATGGCCGGGCTGATTTCCGACACGCTCAACCTCACGTCGCCGACCGCCACGCCGGTTGACCGCACCGTCATGACCCGGCTCGAAAAGATCGCCGGCATCGACGCGGCGACGCTGGCGTCCGAGATTTTCGCGGTCGGCTCGCCGCTGCTCACACTCGACGCCAAGGACGTGGTGACTTCCGACTGCAAGGAATACGAGGAGGCGGGCGTGCGGTTCAGCGTGGCGCAGATCGAGGAACTCGGGTTCCGAACGTTTCGCGCGAAATACGAGGAACTCGCGGTGGCGCTCGACGAGTTTTGCCGACGGGAGAAACTCTTTTTTTCCGCGCTGCTCGTCACGGACATCAACACGCAGAACTCCGTGCTCCTCGTCAGCGGCGCGGAGGAATTCCGACAACAAATCGACTACCCGTCGGCCGGACACGGACTGTGGCGACTCGACGGCGTGGTCTCGCGCAAGAAACAACTGCTGCCCTATCTTCTCCAGCGGTTGCAGGAAACGAAGGTAGGCGGGGCGTAGACTTCAATCCGCCTGCTCGGGCAGGACGTTCTCGCGGTAGGCGCGCAGCAGGAGTTCGAGCGCGGCAATCTCGTGCCGCAGCGTCTCGCCCTCGCGGGTGTCGCGTACGCGCCGGGGCGGGTCGAAGGTCGTCACGGCCTGGATCGTCGGGATGATGTCGGCCCCGCTGGTGATGGCGTCGCCGATGGACTCGAAATGATGGTGCTGCGCGAGGTACGTGCGGTCCGCGTCGAGCACGAGCGTATAAC
>CALMVM010000303.1:5868-8057 GCA_937873255.1 uncultured Verrucomicrobiota bacterium
GGCGTCGCCGTAGACCTCCGAAAACGCCCCGTCGATGGTGATTGCCTGCCCGCTCTTTTTGATGGGGGATTCGCCCTGCTCGATCTTGACGGGCACGTGGCCGTTGACGATCAGGCCGTGTTCGCGGTCCACGCCGAAATCTGCCAGGATGCCCTGGCAAAATTCCTTTTCGTGAATGAGTTTGAAGTACGGGTTCTTCGTCTCCGCGTGGGTGGACTTCTCAGCGATGAAATAACTCTCGAACGTGGCGATCTTATCCTTGCCGAACAGCGGTGAGAGCGGCCCGCACCACAGATACCACAATAGGTCCATGCAACTCTCGTCGTGGTCGCGGAACGCGCGGTGGACGGCGGCGTCGAGCGCCTCAAAAAGTGCGCGGCCCCGGTATTCCACCCCGCCGACGCGCATCGGCAGATAGTCGCCCGTCGCGTCCACCGGCACGCAGCCGTGAAAAATGAGATTGTAGTCACGCACGAGGTGCATCGCGCCCTTGCGGTCGAGGTAGCGCATCTGTTCCCACAACGTCTGGCTCTGGAGAAACGAAGTTTTCAATTGCGCCATGCATTCTTCTTCCTGCGGCGAGAGTTTGCTGGGATCGTCCCAGTCCACCGTCTGGAAATTCAGATCGGCGAGCGGATACACCACTCCATCGAGCGCGATGGTGCCGTGCTCGGGGTTGACGCGGTTGAGCAACCGGCGGTGGTCGAGGTTGAAGTCGGGATTGCGGGCGATGGTCTGGCTTTCGAGCTTGAACTGGATGACCGCCATCGCCTTCTGCATGCGCGACATCGTCAACGGATCGCGGATACCTTGGCCGTGACAGTGGAATCGTTCGGCGGGGTCGTCGAAATAAACGGTGCGGACGAGTTTTTCGAGTGCGGCCATCGGGATGCCGTATCCCATTTCCAACTGGAACAAACGCTGGTAGCGCAGGCTGTTGCGCAGGACATTAGCAATGCACGCCTCCTGGCCGAGGCACGCGCCCATCCACGCGGCGTCGTGATTGCCCCAGACGACCGAGACGTTGGGCTGGCGCATGACGTATTCGATGACCTTGTCGATGCGTGGACCGCGGTCGCCGAAATCGCCGGCGACGATGAGTTCGGAAAAGAGGAGGTTGCGGATCACGCGGGCCAGTACGCGCATGAACATGAGTTCCTGGCCGTGGTCCACGAATTCGTCGAGCAGATTGTCGAGGTACTCGTCGTTGCGTTCGAGGTGCGAGCCGAGGAAGAGTTCGCGCAAGAGTGTGCGGTAGCTCGCGGGGAATACGCGCTCGATGGCCTCGACGCTGTAGGGACGCGAGATGCGGCGCAGCAGTTCGATTTCCAGCCGGGTCTGGCGGCGCAGGAAAACGCGCCGCGCATTCGCATCGGGCAACCGCTCCGAGAGCACGGGGTACATCTCGCGCGGATAATAAATCATGTTGAGCAAATCGAGCTTCTCGCCGGCGGTCAGGCGTTTGCCGAAGGTCTGCTCCACCAGCGGGCGCAGGCTGCCCGAAGCATTGTTGATGACGTGGATGAGTTTCTTGAATTCTCCGTGCACGTCGCTGACGACGTGGATCGTGCCCTTGGGCAAGGTCAGCGCCGCGCGCAGGCTGGCGATGGCGGCGAGCGCGGCGTCGGAGTTGGGGTAACGCGCGCCGAGGGCACGCAGGTAGACGAGCGTCTGGTCGTCCACCGTGAACGGGGTGGGGGTTGTCTGAGCGTTCATGTTCCGCAGTGAACCGCGTTTGCGAGACGCCTCACATTTCGATAAAACCGTAGTCGGATGGACAGTCGATGGTAACGAGCCTAAAAGTTGGTGATTGAACCGAGGCGACCACCGGATGTTGGCTGATCTTCAAATACAAGAGAACATCGTGAGTCTCCGTCCCTCTGGAGGCAAGGTCGGTCAGGACGCATTCCAGACTCCGAGCGGTCCGACTGCCGACGGGGGCGACGGGCATGTACGCCAGTTCGACCGGAAGCAGGCAACCGATTGATGCGCTGAAATCCGCCCACGACGAATGCGGCTCCGAACGCCATGCCGTCAGGTACGCGCGGAATACCTTGTGTCGGAACACCTGCTCGGGTTGAAGAACCACCGTGCCGCCACCCGCGTACCAGGACGGGTTCCACTTCGTCTCGATCAGATAAACGCCGCGCGATGATCCGACGATGGCGTCGAACTCCCCAAACAGAGAG
>CALMVM010000304.1 GCA_937873255.1 uncultured Verrucomicrobiota bacterium
CAGGGCAGCACACAGGTGTCCACCCGAACCAATACCCGCGGCCCGCTGACGAACCAATCCACCATCCAGGGCGATACGGACAGCGGCTCGTTGGGCACCGACTTCATCGCCATCGTCAACCATGGCCTCATCAACGCCAATGTGTCCGGCAAAACCCTCGTCCTCGACCCGAGTGCGGAGGGCCTGACCAACAACGGCGGCACCCTGCGCGCCTCCGGCGGCGGCATCCTCCGGCTCACCACCAACGGCAGCTACGACAACACCAGCGGCACCATCGAGGCGCTCGACGGCGGCAGGGTCATCTACGACAACGGCACCGTCCTGGCCAACAACCAGAACGGCGTCCTCAACGGCGGGATCTACCGCGCCGTGGGCTTCGGCTCCGTGCTCAACCTGCCCGGGCCCGCCCCCATGTCCCTGGCCGGCGGCGCGCAGATCATCATTGCCAACGGCGGCAGGGTATACTTCGGCGGCGTGGCCGTGGACCCCACGCTGGTCAGCCCGCTGCCGTTCTTCGTTGGGCGGACACCGCTTTCCCAAGGCGTCTACTACCTGAAATTGCCGGGCAACGGTAATATCTTCGGCTATTACGCCAATCTGAGTGATCCCAACTTTATCTACCACTACGACCTCGGCTTCGAATACGTCCTCGATGCGGCCGACGGCAACGGCGGCGTGTACCTGTACGACTTCAAGGGCGGCGGTTTCTTCTACACGAGTCCGACGTTTGCGTTCCCGTACCTGTACGACTTCAATCTGCAAGCCTTCCTTTACTATTACCCGGACCCGACCAATCCGGAACACTACAACACCAACGGCGTGCGCTACTTCTACAACTTCTCCACGGGTCGGATCATCTCCAAGTAAGAGCAGGATAAGTGGCCCGCCACCCGGCCGACGGTCTGGAGTCGGGTGGCAACATCGCGCCGACCGGTTGAAGTCCTGCGCATCTCAGCTCGGAGAACGCAGGCAGTAGAATAGTCTGCCGACTTGATCCGAGTCGGTCGCTAGTGATCGTTGGCTACAGCCGCGATTTGAAGGCACCAGGACAAGTTATCTTCCCGGATTCCAACGAACTGTTCGTGGAACTCGGAGGTGATGTTCGGATGCGCGACCACCGCCCGATGGCTTGCCTTTCTCTGTCCTGCGTTCGCTGTTTTTTCCGCGCCAGGGTGGAGCTTGCCGGATACTCGCGTGCGAAGTCCTCGAACTCTGGCCGGCGACCGGTCTGCGGCAGCGTGCCGTCTCGCCGCTCGGTCCGTTTGCGTTCGGGTTCGCCCTCCGCTTCGTCAGAGTTGTTTGCGATCAGGGCGAGGCGCCGTGGGGCCGTGCGGCCATTGCCCAGATCAGCCCCGAGCGGCGCGTAATAGCGATGGCCACGCAGCCAGAGTCCGGGGATTTTGCGCTTGCGGCTATCAAAGACCGGCAGGAAGCTTTGCCAGGGGTTTTGCTTATTGGCTCAGTTGCTCCGCGTTGCATCCCGTTCCATCGCGGAACGGTGGTGCAAAGCGTAGCACGGACACAGCGGGCAACTTTTGGAGAATCTATTTAAATTACTCATTTCGTCTTTGCCGCCTTCGCTTAAGCGATCATAGCTGTGCGTGTAGAACTCCTCCAGCTTGCCAAAATCGTTCTTCGTGAAATACGCTTTTTCAAGGAAGCCACGATATGTCTCGCGTTCGCTGGCGCTCAGGGCGGTTTCTCTCGCAGCTAACTTGGCGGCCGCCACCGCCACTTGCGTTTGAACCTCCGCCGCATGTTCAACCCTTGCCTCTTCAATTTTTTTGTCGAGCACGACAATCCGCTTCTTGGCATTCCCCAGCGTGGATGCGTGGACGCCGCGCTCGCCGTCTGTTTGTTGCCGAAGGGGGCAGCGCCGCAAATCGCACGGGATGCTCGGTTCCCTACATCGGGTAGCGAGACCGTTGGGAAACAATCGTTATATGCCGCTTCCATCGCCTTCCACGCTCGAACCTCTGGCCGAGATGTTCGGGCAGAACCAGGAGGAGTTGATCACCGAGTGGCGCTTGCATGCAAACGAACTCCTGCGCGAGCGACATCTCGACAAGCTCGCGATCACCAATAATCTACCCTTCCTCATCGCGGCGATCATCCGCGATCTCGCGGTGAAAGGCGGCGGTGCCGTGCCCGCTGAGCTTGCCAACAACAACCCGCTCCACCACGGTGTCATGCGGTTCCGCGAGGGCCTCGACGTGGGCGAGGTCGTTACCGAGTACAATCTGCTGAGAACGGCCTTCAGCACCCTCGCAGAGCGTCAGGGCTTCTCCATCGCGGGGGAAGCGGCGCGCCTCATCAACCACGGCATCGACGAGGCGGTGCGGCAAGCCGTCATGGCCTTTGCCGAACAGCAATCGCTCCTGCGCAAAAAGCAGGAAGAAGAGCACCTCGCTTTCATCGCCCACGATCTGCGCACACCGCTCAACGCGGTCTCGCTCCTCGTCGACGAGTTGAGCGAGGGCATGGATCAGACCGCCCGGGCTGACGCAGGAGAACTCTTCGAGATCCTGCGACGCAACCTGAGGCGGGTGGAGACCCTGATCAAACGGGCGGTCGACACCAAGGTAGAGCCATTGGTGCCGGGCAGGCCGTTGCGGCCGGAACACCGCACCTTCGAACTGTGGCCGCTGGTCCAGCGGCTACTTCACGACCTGCAAGCGGTGTCTTCCAAACACGCGGTCCAGGTCGTCAACGAGGTGCCGACGACGCTGTCTGTTTTTGCCGATGCCAGCCTGATCGAGCGGGTGTTCCAGAACCTGCTCGGCAACGCGTTCAAGTACAGCGTGCGCGGCCGGGTGATCGTGAGTGCGAGCGAGGAAGTGGGCACGGTGACGTGTGTCGTGCACGACGATGGAGCGGGCATCCCGGCGGGGATGCTGGCAAAAGTCTTCGACAAACGCGTGACCGATCCAACCAGGGATGGCACTGGCTTCGGGTTGGCCATCGTCAAACGCATCGTCGAGGCGCACGGCGGCAAGGTAAAAGCCGAGAGCATCCACGGGGCAGGCGCGACGTTAACCTTCACGCTGCCGAGTTCGCAGGAAGCCTGAAGGTTTGGTTTCGCGTGCCGGTTTACCAATCTGACGGGGCCTTGGGATTACGTGCCATCAAAGAACGTGGGGGGATCACCGTCGTTCAAGATTCTGGGGACGCTGTAGCATCCGAAATGCCAACGAGTGCCTTGCGGTTGGTGGAGTCCGATCATGGCCTGCCTCTGAGTGAGATGGCCGCTTTGCTAACGCATCTTGTCAGTGGCATCAAGTGATCGGTTGGCGGCCTCCATCAAGCAGGGCACGGTCACCGCCTCGCTGATCCTGCGCAAGCTCGGCAGCTACCCGCGTCAAAACGGCTTGGCGGTGGCTCTCCGGGAACTGGGTCGGATCGAACGCACATTCTTCATCCTGGACTGGCTCTAAAGCGTGGAACTACGCCGAAGGGTCACCGCCGGACTCAACAAGGGCGAGGCGAGAAACGCGCTGGCTCGCGCGGTGTTTTTCAATCGCTTGGGTGAAATCCGCGACCGCAGCTTCGAGCAGCAGCGTCACCGGGCGAGTGGCCTGAATTTGGTGACGGCGGCCATCGTGTTCTGGAACACCGTGTATTTGGAACGCGCAGGTCGTGCGCTCCGGCAGCACGATCAGAAATTGGACGAGACACTGTGCAAGCACCTGTCGCCCCTTGGCTGGGAAGCAAGTCAATCTGACGGGCGACTACGTGTGGAAGCAGAATCGGGTCGTCGGACCGGGCAAATACCGTCCGCTTCGCCCCCTCCACACGTCTTAACATGCTTTATAATCCGTTTTCTACGCTGGTCCCCGGCACATCCTTCTTTTCCGGCTAGAATGTTTTCAGAAAAGGCTACACTTTAAGTTAGACCACCCTAGCCAAACGCTTGAAGATTTTTCCCCTGACGGGTCGGAAATGCTTGCCGCGTGCCGTGCGAAGAGTAACTATCAATACAAATTTCTTTCCGGAGACCGCTGGTTGATCTCCGGATCTCATCTCGACTTTATCCAATTTGCAGACCTGCTTGTCTTAGGGCACGCAAGCGCCGCAGTCACAACAACCGGGAGTTTTTAAGCATCACTTCTTTGCGCATCAACACTCAAAAATCCCTTTGCGTAAGTTACTTCCCAAAAGGGGGTATCCCCGCAATCGGATAAAGCCGAGCTTATTTGGTATTCGTGTTCTCCAACAATCTGTATGGTTCCCAAGAAAATCGTCATCATTGGAGGAGGCATGAGCGGACTGTCGGCGGCCTTCGGCCTGACCTCCGCGCCCGACTGGCAGCAACAATACGAGATCACGGTCTTGCAACTCGGCTGGCGCTTGGGGGGCAAGGGCGCGAGCGGTCGCAATTCCGATGCCCAAGAGCGTATCGAAGAACACGGCTTGCACGTTTGGGGAGGTTTTTATGAAAACGCCTTCCGCATCATGCGCGCGTGCTACGCCGAGTTGCATCGTCCCCCCGGCAGTCCGTTAGGCACTTTCGAGGAAGCCTTCAAGCCTTGTCCGCTCGTGAGTTGGATCGAAAACTTGAATGGCGCTTGGCTTCCCTGGAACAACGACTTTCCGGAGTACGCCGGAGCCGCCCCCGGGGACGGCCAGCCCATGCCGAGTCTCTTCGATGGACTCCTGCGCGTTCTGGAGTGGGTCATCCAGACGGCGTTTTCCTCGTCGCTCGACATCGCCGCAGGGTCGGCCGATACCGCCCAGGCAAGCGGTAGAGACCGACCGGCTTGGATCGAACCTCTCGTCGCCGCCGGGA
Organism: uncultured Verrucomicrobiota bacterium; assembly: GCA_937873255.1. Classification (GTDB taxonomy): domain Bacteria; phylum Verrucomicrobiota; class Verrucomicrobiia; order Chthoniobacterales; family SZAS-18; genus CAHJWO01. The sequence continues at coordinate 4,787 of CALMVM010000304.1, forward strand.
TTGCCGCCAGCGAGGTGCGGCGGCTTACCCACGATCCGGCTCTCGACGTGCGGCTCAAAACCGGAGCGTTCCCTGCCGTCTACAGCCACCTCGTGGATGCCTTCAAAATTCTGCGGACTCTTCCTGATGACATCGCCAGTCATTCGTTGATCGCGCACCAAGCGGCGGTCTGGTTGTTGCAAGAGTTCCGCAAATGCGTCCTGCCGTCGGGAAGGCTCGATGGCGAGCCGGTCGGCATTCGGCGTGCGCTCATCCTGGTGGATCTCGGGCTGGCGGAGGTCATCGGCATTCTCAGCGACGGCGTTCTCTTTGACGGGTTCGATGTCTTGGACAACGAGGACCTATCGGCCTGGTTTACGCGCCACGGCGCGTCGGCCGCGAGCGTCTCGTCGGCCGTGGTGCGCGGAGTGTACGACTTTATCTTCGCCTTCCAGCACGGAGACCCCGCCCAACCAATGCTAGCCGCCGGCGCGGGCCTGCGATGCATCTTCCGCCTGATCATGTGGTACAAGGGCGCGATCTTCTGGAAAATGCAGGCCGGTATGGGCGACACGGTTTTCGGTCCGCTCTATCAGGTGCTCCGCGAGCGCGGAGTCTCCTTCGAGTTTTTCCAGCAGGTGCAGACCCTGGAACTTTCTCAAGATAAAACGTCGATCCAATCCATTCAGGTTGGAGTGCAAGCGACCCTCAAGACAGGCAGCTATCAGCCGCTGGTTTCCGTGGAAGGTCTGCCCTGTTGGCCGAACGCGCCGCTCTACGAGCAGTTGGTCCAGGGGCAGGAACTACAAGCCCAAGGCATCAACCTCGAAGACCCCTGGGCAAACTGGCCGTTGGTCTCAACGTACACGCTGACCGTCGGGGTGGATTTCGACCAAGTCATCCTGGCTACGTCGCTAGCGCCGCTCAAAAACATCGCCCAGGAACTCATCGATGCGAGCCCGGCCTTCACCAATCTGGTCGAGCGGGTCCAGACCGTGCAAACCCAGGCTTTCCAATTGTGGCTGAACCCCAACCTCGCGTCCCTGGGTTGGGAAGCTGGCTCGACCGTTCTGACCTCTTTTGCTCATCCCTTCGAGACTTGGGCCGATATGAGCCAGGTGACCCCGCGCGAAGTTTGGCCTCCCGGCCAGCAGCCGGGTTCCATCGCCTATTTTTGTGGGGTGCTGATCGACGCCAATCCGATTCCGCCCTTCAGCGACCACGGTTTTCCAGCCCAGCAAATCGCCTTGGCCAAGCAGTACAGCCTCGCCTGGATCAAGCAAAATTTGCCGATCCTCTGGCCGCGCGCCGCCACAAACACCGGCACCTTCGATTGGACGCTGGTGGACGACCCCGGCAACCAAACCGGCCCCGGTCGCTTCGATTCGCAATACTGGCGGGCCAACATCAGTCCGGCTGAACGTTATGTGCTTTCCGTGCCGGGCTCGACGCAATACCGTTTGACCGCAACTGGCTCGGGCTTCCAAAACCTCTTTCTGGCCGGAGATTGGACCCTGAACGGATTGAACTTCGGCTGTATCGAATCGGCTACGATGGGCGGGCTCCAGGTCTCGCAAGCAATCTGTGGCTATCCACAGGAGATTGTCGGCGAGAAAGATATCTGATCACGGTAGTGGCCACCTAGATGTTGCTTTGCGTTGGATGGCGAGGTTGTAGTTGGCGGTGAGCGGATTCATGGCTTTAGTTCGCGCGTCGCTCAGGATCGGTTTTCCACCGAAGGTGCGCTGCCCGAGGCGGAGCCTGCTCACATCAAAAACTGCGGCGGACTGGGCGTCGAAAATTACCGGCACGAAGAACGTTAGACTCCGTGACCTGATTCACTACGCCACGACGTAGAAGGTTCGCAGGCCACCCCTCATCCGTCAAAGAAGAGGGGACTTCCGTTGCAAAGGTCTCCGGCGTCGTAAAGCTCTGTGGCCCTTCACGATTTTGCCGTCGCGGCCGATGTTGAATGCCGTCGGCAGGGCGCCAACACCGTCGTTGTCCGCAACCGCTTCCTTGCTGCTTGGGGGGCGGCGTAGAAAGCGGATGATAAAGCGCGTTAAGACTTTGGAGGACTGTTTTTCGTCCATCGTCCAAAGGTTCACTCAGCAGCGTTAAACGCCCAGGCCCGCGCCGTGTCTTTCAAGGAGTCGGACGAGGTCCGCACGGCCATTGCAGACCTGCTTTGGCTCTTGCCAACAAAACGGCGTGCCTGCCAGAAGGACGGATGACTACGACTCTAACGGATGCAAAAGAGCTCTTCCTCAACGACTGCCGATACCGGCGGAAACTCAGTGAGCACACCCTCAAAGCCTACCACCTCGATTTGCTCGCGCTGCGAAGGTTCGTGGCCGCATCGTTTCCAGACGACGCTCTCGACCGGCTCGATCGCGCCGGCATCAACGCTTATCTCAACAGCCTCAGCCACTGCAAAGCACGGACGGTTCGGCGCAAGCTCGCGGCCATCAAATCGCTGTTCACGTTCCTAGTGCGCGAAGGCCTGCGGCGGGAAAACCCTTCGCAGCACATCCACACGCACCTGCCCAAGTGCGTGCCGCTCGCTCTTCCCTCCGGCAAATCGGCGACTTACCTCAACACAGGCACCTGGGCGGACGTTACGCGAGTACCTGCGGCGGAGGCTGAGCAGGCGCTTCGTCGTCGAGGGCAAACGGCAGACCCCGGCGTCCTCGTCCGACGGCCAGCGCTTCAAAGTGGGCAGCAGAGCCGAGAGTACCGGTCACATCAATCCGAAGTATGGCACCGAACCCGGCCGGACGTTCTACACGCACGTCTCCGACCAGTAAGCTCCCTTCAGCAACAAGGTGATCAACGTCGGCGTGCGCGACTCGACCTACGTGCTCGACGGTCTACTCTAAAATGTCATTGTCGGCAAAGCATTCGGGCGCGTTTGCTTTGTTCCACCGGGAGACCCAGCCGCGTCCGGTCCGATCCTGTCAGCCGCCGCGACGACTATCCGACCCAGTTTAAGGCAGGCAGCATGGCCGCCGTGTCCCAGTGGAAGGGGCGCAGCTCGCGGATTTTGCCGTCGCGCACCTTGAAGAGTTGCAGCAGCGGCCAGTCAGCGGCCTGACCGGTGGGGCGCGCGACCGCGTACACGTGCGAATGGCTGAAGACCGCGTCACCGTCGGTGTAGAACCGGGAATCTTTGACCTCCAGCGAGGCCCACTGCTCGCCAAATGCCCGCATCCACCGCTCGAACCCGGCCGGGCCGCGCCACTCGCCGCCATAGGGCAGGGAAGCGGGCTGGTAGAGCACGCACTCCGGGTCGAGCGTGGCGGCGATCACGGCGAAGTCGCCGCCGCCCGGAGCGAGGTAGGCCGATTCGGCGACGTAGAATCGTTCAATGGTGGCGAGGGCAGGATTTGGATTGGGCATGGATCGGGCGGCGTTAGAAGGTAAAGGTCAGCCAGGCGGCGACGTAATCGAAGCTCTGGCCGTCGCGTCCGCCGGGCGCATGGGTCAAAGCGGCAGCCTCACGGGCGTAAGCACCCGCGAAAAAGTGCGCGTAGGACAAATCGAAGGTCAGGTGCCGGTTGATGCCCCACTCCAGCCAGGCATCGGCTTCCGTGCCCACGTGGCGCGCGCCGCCGGGGACGTTGCCACCCATCGGGCGCGTGGCCACCGGCGAACCGGGCAGCGCCGGGGTGCCGTTGAAGTTGTAGATGCCATCGCCCGTGTCCTGCCGCCAGTAGGCGATCACCGTAGTCATCAACCCCACGTTCTTGCGCAGGTGCCAGTCCACGACCGGGTGCAGCGCGATGAGGTTGCTCGGCCCGAGGAAGCTGGGTTCGCTGAAATAGATACCTTTGGGGAAGAGCGGGTTGAAGGTTTGCAGGCGCCGGTCTCGCGCGTCGGCGTCGCCGCTTGTCACGTCCAGGCGCAGGCTCACGTTGGGGCCGAAGGGAAGCCGCTGGAAGTAGTAGCCCAAGTCAAAAGATGCCTCGTAGGCCGAGATGCCCGCGTCGCCATAGCGGCCGAACTGGTAGAGGCCCTCCACGTCGTAGTGAAACTCGCCGGTGAGCGGACCTCCACCCAGCGGGAACACGGTGCCGTGCAGCCGTCCGCCGAGCGAGTGGCGCGTCTCGTGGCCGGTGGCGGGCATTGGCGAGCCACGCCGGGCGGTCTGGTTGAACGCGCCGTTCTGACGGTCGTAGCCCAGGTAGTAGAGGTCGATGGCGGCCGCGTCCGCCGAGTGCGGGCGGCGCAAAAACGGTAGACCCACCGTGGCGTACAAACCCCACACCTCTGCCTGTTGGAGATCGTAGCCGTCGTCGACGACCCCCTTGTTCGTGGCCACGGCGCGGGCAAAGAGCGCGTCCACCTTATACCCGGGGTCTTGCAAGGAGAGCCGTGCGGCGTCGAAAGATTGACGCACGTTGGGACCCTCGCGCACGTCGATGAGCCGGTCGTCGCCGTAGGCCAGTTCCTGCCGGCCGAGCCGGACGAGCAGCGTGGTGTCGCCGCGTACCGGCAGCCGCCAGTCGAAGAAAGCTTGGTGCACGTCGAAGTCGTCCCGGTCGATGCTCGGGCGTGGGCCGCCGCGGCGACCCTCTTCTGTGTTGCTCTTGAGTTGGAAGAAGACGCGCAGGTCCTCCCCCAGGTGGAGGTCCGCGTGCAGCAGGTAGCGCGCGAGGTAATACGAGTCCGCCTTGCCGTCCACCGAGCCGTTGCTGACCCCGAAGCCCGAGTAGTGCTCGAAACGCTGGCGCATGTCGCCGCCGAGCGTCAGGTAGATGCGGCCATCCGCGTCCAGGGGGATGAACTTGAGCGGGTCCAGCCAGTCGGTGCGCCTGGCCGGGTCACGCAGGTAGGAATAATCCTCCTCGTAGCGCAGGAGGTTGTACGCGGGCGGCTCGCCGGACGGCCGCTCGGGTGCCGCGCCGGTCGGGTCGAAGAACTGTCCCGGCGTTGCTTGCGCCGACATGTGCGCCACGTTGCAATATCTTCCGATGATGACAAACACGAACGCCAATATGCGTCGGCAGGTACTCGAA
>CALMVM010000305.1:0-6675 GCA_937873255.1 uncultured Verrucomicrobiota bacterium
GGCGCTCCCGCCCGAGAGCAGGTCCAACGTGGCGAATTCCTGGAACACCCGCACCGGATCGGCCGCGCTCAGGACCGTGACGGCGCTGGTCAACCGGACCCGCCGGGTGCGCGCGGCGGCGGCGGCGAGGATCACGGTCGGCGCGGAATCCAGGAACTCGGGCCGGTGGTGTTCGCCGATGCCGAAAACGTCCAGCCCGACCTCGTCCGCCAAGGCGATCTCTTCGAGCAAATGACCCAGGAGAATCGCGGGCGGGAGCGCCTGACCCGAAATCGGGCCGGAGGCGGTGGAGACAAAACTATCGAGACCGATTTCCATCGTGAAAGACAAGGTGCGAGCGAGCGCTAAGAGGTCGGAATGTACCGTCACCAAAGACCCTCAACCGTTGCGCCCGGCCAGGCTTCCGACCATCGTCAATAATTCGGCGGGTTCCACGGGCTTGGAAATGTGCATCTGGAAGCCCGCGCGCACGGCCTTCATGCGGTCTTCCGAACGCGCGTAGGCCGTCAGCGCCAACGCGGGAACGTTGCCGCCGTGCTCCGGCGCGAGCTGGCGAATCCGGCGCATCAACTCGTAGCCGTTTTCCACGGGCATCCCGATGTCGCTGACTAGCACGTCCGGCTTTTCCTCGGCGATTTGCGCCGTGGCTTCGGCCCCGGACCCGGCGGTGCGCACCCGCGCGCCGCACGTTTCGAGCACCTTCTTCACCAGCAGGCGCGCGTCCGGTTCGTCGTCCACCACCAGCACCTTCACCCCGCTCAGGTCCAGCCCGACGTTCAGGAGGGACGCGGGGCTATCGGCCGCCGGATGCTCCCGCTCGCTGCGGAGATGGGGCGCGTCGGTTTCCGGGTGCACGGCGGTCAGCGGCAGCGCCACGGCGAAGGTCGATCCCTGGTCGGGACCGCCGCTTTTCGCGCGCACCGTGCCACCGTGCAGTTCCACCAGTTTTTTGACGATGGCCAATCCCAACCCCAGCCCGCCGTGGCGGCGGCTCGTGGAAGCGTCCTCCTGTCGGAAACGGTCGAAGACGTGCGGCAAAAACTCGGGGCTGATGCCCTCGCCCGAGTCGATGACGCTGATTTCCAGATGCGAGTTGACGCGCTCCAGAAGGATCTGTACCCGGCCGCCCTTGGGCGTGAATTTGACGGCGTTGGCGAGCAGGTTCCAGCAAATCTGCTGGAGCCGGTTGGCGTCGCCGCTGACGGGCCGCGCCAGCGGATCGATCACCGTCTGCAGGCGGATGCCCTTGGCGTCGGCGGCCGGCCGGACCGTTTCCACGGCCGCCTCGACGACCGGGGCGAGGTCCACCCGCTGCACGTCCATGCGCAGCTTGCCGGCGATGATGGCGCTCATGTCCAACAGGTCGTCGATGATCTGCTTTTGGGCGCGGGCGTTGCGCTCGATGGTGGACAGGCCCTGGGCCATCTCCTCCGCGTTGCTCGACCCGCTGCGCAGCACCTGCACCCAGCCGTAGATGGCGTTGAGCGGGGTGCGCAGTTCGTGGGAAAGCGTGGCGAGGAATTCATCCTTCATGCGGCCCGTGCGCTCGGATTCCGCGCGGGCGGCGCGTTCGGAGTCCAGCAACGTGGCGTTCTGCGCCAGCAACTGCTTGTAATCGTCCACGTCGGTGCTCGTGCCGAACCAGCGCTCGGTGTGCCCGGCGGCATCCTTGATCGGCAGTCCCCGCCCGAGGAACCAGCGAAAGGCCCCGTCGGACGCCCGCTTGATGCGGTATTCGGTCTCGTAGGGAGTTTGCGCGCGAACGGCCTGGCTCCACGCCTCCTGGGTGGCGGCCAGGTCGTCCGGGTGCAGGACCGGCTCCCAACCGGCCTCGCCCGTCTCGTGCTCCGGCAATCCCGTGTAGCGGTGCCACTGCTGGTTGTGGTAGTCGACCGTGCCGTCCGGCCGGGCGGCCCACACGATCTGCGGCATCGCGTCGGCCAACTGGCGGAAGCGTTCCTCGCTCTGGCGGACTTCCGCCCGCGCGCGCTCGCGCTCGGCGATCTGCCGCCGCAGGTCCTCGTTGAGCGCGTGCAGTTGGGCGGTGCGCTCCTGCACCTTCTCTTCGAGTTCCGCGTTGAACCGGCGCACTTTTTCCTCGGCTTGGCTGCGCGTGGCGACCTCCTGCTCCAGCGCGGCGTTGAGTTTTTCCAGGTCCGCGAGGCTGGGCAGGCGGAGCGCCGGAGACACCAGCCGGGTCAACAGAAACGCGGTGGGCACCGAGGCCATCGCGGTGATCGCCTTCACCCCGCCCGCCGTCCAGTAGTTACCGTGCCACACGTTCCAGATCTCCATCAGGTGCGTGGTGCCGCAGGCCACGATGAACACGGCGAAGCACACGAACATCCAGCCGAAGCGCATGTCCTGGCGTTTGCGCACGAAGTAAATCAGCGTGATCGGGATCGAAAAGTACGAAAAGACGATCAGCGCGTCCGAGATGACGTGCAGCCAGAGCAGGCCGGGCGTCCACAGATAACAGTGCCCGTGGGGCATGAAGGGGCCGTGGTAAAAGATGCGTTGGAAAAACTCGCTCATGGCTTCTTGAAAAAACGAGGGTTGATACGAAGGACCTTCGGATTAGCTGTGGCGATTGACAAAGGTCAAATGATAGCGGGATTTCCGGCGTTTGTCGCTCCCCGACAAGCCGACCGCCACCGAACTTCTTCATCGACCGATGACCGACCGACCGATACAAAGCGGTGTTGGTCGTGGCGTGTCCTCCGCTCACGTGACTCTTCAGACCCGCCTGCCCTCTGCTTTCATAAAAACCCGCCCCACCCGTTTCTCCTTCTCCTTCCGGGGCTTCCTCATCGCCATCCTGCCTGGCCTCGCCTCGATTGACGGCCCTGCCGTTGCGTATTCCCGCTGCCACGTACACCTGGACCGGTGCGGGCAACGACACGGCCTTCGGCACCGGCGGCGTGAGCACGACGGCCAACGTGGCGATCAACGCGTCCGGGGCGGACCACACGCCGGGCAATGCGTTTGCCCTGGGCAGCGGCACCGCGCTGACGGTCGGCGCGGCCACATCAGCGGCACGGGCGGGGTGTCGATCAATGCCTCGGGCGGCATCGTGACCTTCGGTGGCAGCGTGGCCAACACCTACACGGGCCGAATGCGATTTGCTGGCGATGTTCCCACGGCTCACGCCGTGGGCTGAGTTCTGCCGCCCCTGCCGGGGCCGGGAGACCAAAACGCACCGCCACCGAATCTCGGGCGAGCTTGACTTCATCCCCCCGGAGGATTTAGAGCCATCCCGGTTCACCCGAACATCCGTTCCCTTATAATGACCTATCTCACCAATTGGGCCGTGATCGTCCCCATGGCGAACGAGGCTCCCGATTTCGACGCCTTCATCGGCGTGCTCCGGCCCGTGCTCGACCGCCTGGGCAACGGCAAGGTGTATTTCATCGTGGACCACGTGTCCAAGGACAACACGCGCGAGCTTTGCGAGAAACTCTCCGAGCAGGACGGGCGTTTCGTGACCGTCTGGTCCCCGGAAAACAAGAACGTCGTGGATGCCTACATGAAAGGCTTCCGCGTGGCCTACGACGCCGGGCACGAGATCATCATCGAGATGGACGGCGGCCTCAGCCACGATCCGCGTGCGCTGCCGATGTTTCTGCGGGTGCTCAACGAGGGCAACGAGTGCGCGTTCGGCAGCCGGTTCTGCAACGGTGGCTCGATGGCGGATAGCCCGATCAAGCGCCGTTTGCTTTCCAAGACCGGGACGCTGCTGAGCAACTGGTTGCTGGGCACGCGGATGGACGACATGACCAGTGGCTTCCAGGGGTTTCACCGGAACGTCGTCGGCGTGCTGCTGGATTATCCGTTGCGTTCCAAGGCGCATTTCTATCAGACGGAGTTGCGCTACCTGATGCGCAAACACCGCTTCGCGGAGGTGCCCATCCATTACCGCGCGCCGTCCAATTCCGTCTCGCAGAAGGCGATCCGTAACGCGCTCGACACGCTGGGCTATTATTTCAAGAAGCGCGTGAGCGGACGGGCGGTGCGGCTTTGAGGCGGCCGTGATCGACGAAAAACGGCAGTTTGCTCTGTGCGCCGAAGGTCAATGCTTTCGCAGCAGGAGCGACAGGCCACGGGTGAGCAGATCGTCGGCGCTGTAAGGCAGAACCCTCGCCAGATACGCGGTCACGACGGCGCGCTCCGGGGTGGACTCGTCGGGAATCGGCGCCAGCCACTCGATGGTGAAAGGGGATTGCTCGAAAAACGCCTTCAAACGCGGCAGGCTGTGCCGGTTGATGCCGCCGCCTTCGTAAATCCAACGCAGGGCCTCTTCCCTGTCCACGGCGGCGTCGGCGGGCCAGATCTGCCGGGCGAGCACGTCGCGCATCTGCTCCGGGCCGAGGTACAGATGGCTCCCGGGCGGCACCAGGTCGCTGACCGCCCCGAGATGGTGCAGATGATGACCGTAGGAGGCCGTCCAGACCGGCTCGAAACTCGCCAGGACCGCGCCGCCCGGCTTCAGCACGCGGAACATCTCGCGCAGCACCGCGTCGGGATGGTGGAAATGTTCGAAGGTCGAGATCGTCAGCAGGCAGTCGAAGGTTGCGTCGGCGAAGTCGAGCCGTTCGGCGTTCATCTCGCGCAGGCGGCCCGGGCGCCCGTCGTCGGCGGTGACCTCCACGGGCGAAGCGCCCCAGTGGCGCGACACGTCGAGGTCGATCCCCTCGTAGCGCGCCGCGCCGAGGTCCAGCGCGGCCTCCAGCGCGTAGCCGTGGATGGATGCGCTGAGGTCGAGCATCGTACTGCCCGCCACCGGAAAGCACTTGTTCAGTTCGCCGACCATGAGCTGGTTGAAGCCGCGCAGGGCCGCGAGATGCGGTTGGGCCCGGGTCTCGTCCGCGAGCAGGCCGCGCAGGGTGGCGAGCGTCAGTTGGCGTCCCTCGGCGGCGGTGGTGGAGGCGGAAATCATAATGAAGACCCGGGGCGGCCGGCCCGGGAAGTTATCGGTGGCTCCGTTCCGTGCGCAAGCGGGAAACTACCCGGCGGTTTCCACCCGGGTTTCCAGCAGTTGGACGCACAGCCGCCGTTCGTCCGTCGAGGCCTCGTCCAGGAAACTCGGGACGAAAAACGGGCTGGTGTGCAACTCCACGTAACAGGTCTGGCCGGCGTACCGGCGCAGGTCGGCCGTCAGTTCGTACCGCCCCGGCGAGTCGCAAACCAGCTTGCCCTGGGAGCGTTCTTCCACGAACAGCTCGGTCTCGATCCGCTCGTGCCGACCCCCGCCGAGGTCGCAATGCTTGATCGCGATGAGGTAGCGCCGGGCGTCGGCGGGCACGGCCAGCATTTCCTCGTAGACCGGTCCAATCCAGCCGTTGGCGTGCCTGCCGGTGAATTCCCCGGGCCGCGCCCCGCCGACCCTCCGCCGGAACAGCAGGCGTTCGGCGAAATGCAGCCCCTTGCCCGCCAGGATCGGCTGGAGCAGGCGGTGCCACGCCATCGACGGAGAAAGGGCGAGCGTGCACAGGAATTCGCCCACCGCCGCCAGCCCGCGCTTGGCGGCGAAGGCCTGTTCCGCCCGCCGCGCGTGGTGGCGGGCGCGCTCGTGGGCGTGCGCGCGACGCTCGTGCCGCCAACGGGAAGTCGCCAGCCGCCAGCGCAGCGGGTGCCACCAGCCCGGCCAGTGGCGGCGGCTGGCCGCGACGCTCAACGCCAGGACCTCGCTCTCGCTGCGTTGCGCCGACTTGGAGTCCAGGTGCCAGCGGTAGGTGCTCCAAAGTTCGTCGACCTTGTGGAAATGAAACCGGCCGCTGAAGCGGCAGAACAGGTCGTAGTCGAGGACGTGCGTTTCCGCCTCGTTGAGCCCGCCGCAGGTTTCCCACACCCGGCGGTGCCAGAAGACGGAGGGCTGGGGGAGGGTGTTGAACCCCCGTTTCCAGATGGCGAGCTGCTCGAAACGGCTGACGAACTCCGCCGGGTGTTCCACGCCGAGGTACGGACCCGCGCCCGTGAACACGCTGCGTCCGAAGACGATCCAGCGCCCGCGCGCCGGCTTGATCTCGCGCGCCACCCGTTGCAGGCAACCGGGGAAAAGCGTGTCGTCGGAATTCAGGAAGCCCAGGATTTGCCCGTGCGTTTTGGCGAAGCCCAGGTTGAGCGCGTGGGCCTGGCCTCGGTCGGACTCGACGTGGACGTGGAAGACCGACGGAAAGCGCCGGGCGAACTCCTGCGCGATGGCAATGGAGTCGTCCTGCGAGCCCCCGTCCTGGACGATGACTTCCAGCCGGGGATAATCCTGGTCGACGAGGCTCTGGAGCGTTTCGCCGAGAAACTGCCCCTGGTTGTACGAAGGAACGACGATGGAGATGAGCGGCAGGTCGGGCATGGTCAGCGGGAGTGCGGGGGGCGCACGGATGGGTCGTCCGATGCCCGCTCGGTGCGGCCCGCATCGTAGAACCCGTCGAACACCTGGTGGTAAACGGACAGGGTCTTGAGGGCGCTGAACCGGGCGGAGAACAGCGGGCAGCGTCGTTGTCTGGCGGCGACCAGTTCGGCGCGCAGGCCGGCGTCGAGTGCCAGCCGCAGCAGCGCCGCCGCGATTTCGTCCGTGCGGGTCGGATCGAAGGTGACGGCGGCGTCGCCGGCGATTTCGGGCAGGCTCGTCGTGTTCGAGCAGGCGACGGGGCAGCCGGCGATCATCGCCTCGGCCAC
>CALMVM010000305.1:6685-10344 GCA_937873255.1 uncultured Verrucomicrobiota bacterium
CCACGGGCATGCCGAACCCCTCGAAAAGGGACGGAAACACGAGTGCCAGCGCGTTGGCGTAGAGCGCCCGCATTTCCAGCGGCGAACGGTAGCCGAGGTGGGTGACGCGTTTTTCCAGGTGGTGCTCGGCGATGGCTGCGAGGGCCGGATGTCCCGGCGCGAAGGGCCGCCCGGTGAGCACGAGGCGCACGTCCGCCGGCAGGTCCTTGGCGATCAGGCCGAACGCTGCCACGAGCCGCGCGTGGTTCTTGTGCGGCCAACCGTGCGCGGGGAAGAAAAAGTAACGTCCCGTGACTCCCATGCCGTCGAGCAGCGCCCGGCCGCGCGCCGGGTCCACCCGGAGCCACGCCGCCCGGCTCGGGATGATCCAGGCCGTCGTCATCTTCTCCAGCGGCACGCCGTAGCTGCGGTGCAGGTCCTGCCGGGTATATTCCGAGATGCAGAGGATGTGCCGCGCCGCCTCGCAGGAAACGCGGTACAATTCGTCCCGGACCTTGACCTCCTGCGGGGTGAAGAACTCCGGGTGATGGACGTGCTGAATGTCCAGAGCCGTCAGCACCGTCGGAAAACTCCGCAGATCGGGAAAGCTGTAGGAGCACGTCGCGTGGACCAGATCGAAGTCCATCTTCCGATAGGCCCGCAAGGCCCGCATGGGCGGCGTCAGGATCGGCTGCATCCGCAGCTCGCCCGCCAAGGCGTTGGTCACCCCGGCGTGGAGCGCCTCCGCCCGCGCCTCGTTGCGGTCCGTGAAAACCCCCTGGCACCGGAACCCCGCCGGGAAGTCCCACTCATGGTACGTGCTGCGCGGACAAAGGAGGCGGTACGCGTTGCGATGGTCGAGCCGGGACATGGCCGACACCAGTTCGTAGGCCATCTGCTCGACGCCGCCGGCCTTGCCGATCTCCATCCAGCGCAGGTCGAGCAGCAGCCGGTAGGGGCGCTGGCGGCGGATGTGGGCGGCGCGTTCCACCAGCGCCTCGAACCGCGTGGCGGCGGCGGGAATCGAGTTGAACGCGAGCACGGTTTTCTTCGCCTCGGCGACGACCGCGTGGCGTGCCGGTTCCGTGCCTTCGAGCAGGGCCGCCACCCGCCCGGCGAAGGCGTCCGGCGCGTCCTCCTGCCAGCAGTTGGCGCCATGCCGGGCGTGCGTGCCTTCGGCGGCCATCGGCGTGCAGACCAGCGGCACCTGCATGGACCAGGTCTCGAAGATTTTTTGACGGACGCCCCCGCCGAAGCGCATGGGGACCACGTAGGCCGAGGCGTTCCAGCAAATAAGGCCGGATGTCGGGCACGTCGGCATGCACCTCGAAACCCTCGTCCGCCAAGGCTCGCGCCGCTTCCAGCAGGCGCTCGGCGGGCAGGCAGCCCACCGCCCGAAAAATCGCTCCCGGCACCTTCCGGCGCACCGTCGGCCAGATCGCTTCCAGGAAGTACAGGACGGCATCCACGTTCGGCGGATGCGAGAGGTGGCCGGTGAAAATCACAACCGGCCCCGGTTCGCGCCGCCAGTCCGGCGGGGCGGGATGAAAATAGTCCGTGTCCACCGGGATGGGCGCCACGCCGCTCTCGGCCACGGGCGCGCAGGCCTCGCGCGCGCGCTTCTCGTCCAGTTCCGAGACGAAGCCGACCACGTCGGTCTCCCGGCAGACCCGCGCTTCCTGCCGGGCGACCGCCGGGATGAGAGCCGTCTGCCGCGCGGCGACCACCGGGTCCGGCTCGTGCTCGGCCTCCCGCCTCAGCGAATCGGAGCGGACATCGTGGAAATAAACGAGTTTGGCCAGGTGGGCCGGCAAATAATCCAGCCAGGGGGCGGTGTTCGATTGGATGAGGATCAGCGTTTGCCAGGGCCGCTCGGCGATGGCGGCCAACAGGTGCGGCGCGCCGTTGGAGAGGATGGCCAGTTGCACGTATGCGTCCATCGGTTCCCGGTGCAATCCTAGCAGCCGCAGCAGCCAGCGCCGCAACTGCGGGACCGGCCGCCTCCGCAGCCAGCGAGCCAACCGGCCGGCGGGCAACCTCCGCAGGTCGGGCAGGGCCGTCCCTGCCGCCGGGCGCGGCCAAAAATAGATTCCAGTGAGGAAGTCTTCCAGGTTTGCGACTCCCCGGGATGGAAAGAAGCCGTGCAGCGTACCCACGACGCCGACCGCGTGGCGTCCGGCCAGAAAGCGCAGGTTGAAGAAATCGTGCCCGTTCTTGCCGGGGAAAAACGGCAGGTCGGTCGTCAGCACGAGCGTGCCGGGCAATGTACGGTGCGCCTCTATCCCCGGTCCCATCGCTCAGTCGAGCGGCCAAAGCCGGATTCGTTTGAGCAACCATGCCGTCCAGTGGGCATCCAATGTTTTCTTGCGTTTTTGGAGTGCCGCGCGCTCGCTTTCGGTCGCGGCGAGTTGGGTCTGGAGCTGGCTGATCGTCCCTTCCCGGGTTTCGATGACCTCCCGGCGGGCAATGCTTTCCGCTTCGCTGCGTTCGAGGCCCGCGCGGGTTTCCGCGAGTCGCGCGGTCAGCCAGTCGCGCTCCTGAGACGCTTGTTCCAGGTCGGTGCGCGTTTCCGTGAGTTGCACGGACAGCAGGTCACGCTCCCGAAGTGTTTGCTCCAGTTTTGGTCGAAGCTCGCCGGCCTCCTTGAGCCGCTGATCGATCTCGGCGCGCAGGCGGGCGACTTCGGCACCCTGGCTCTCGATGACTTGCAGGCGGGCCGCGCGGTCGTCCTCGGCGCGCCCGAAGTGTCCGCGCAGGTCTTCCAGTTGGGCGGCCAGCAGGTTACGCGCGTTCTCGGCGGCGTCGAGCCGGGGCCAGAACTCGCCGGTCGTCTGGCGCAAGGCCGCGCATTCGGCAACCGATTCCGCGAGCCGGACGGACAGATCATCCCGGGCCTCGCCCAGGTCGAGCAGGGCCAGCGTCCACCGGGTGGCGAGGCGGCCATGAGCATCTCCGTGCGTTGCGGCAACGGGCGTTCCTGCAACGGACCCGCGCTGGCCACGGCGAAAAGATCGTAATGGGCAAAGACCGCTGGCTCGAAACGGACCTGGCCCACCCCGAGTTCGGCGCACAGGCGCTGCACCGCCTGTTCGCTGAACAGATAGAGGTGCTCCTGCGGCTTCAACTGTTGCAGGAAGGGATGGTTCTGCGCCAGCAACGCCTCGTAGCTCCAGCCCACCGGGTAACAGGGCGTCTGAATCAACAGGAAACTGCCCGGCGACCGCAGCAGCGAGACGGCGCGGCCGAGCGTCCGGCGGGGGTCCGGCAGGTGTTCGAGCACGTCCATCAGGATCACGGCGTCACAGGAGGAGGAGACAAGTTCCTAGTCCTCCAGCCGCCCTTGCAGCACGGGCACGCCGAACCATTCGCGGGCCTTGCCCACCAGCCAGGGGCTCAGTTCCAGGCCGGTCGCATCCAGGCCCGCCCAGCGTTGCATCGCCACGAAGCCGCCGTGTCCGCAGCCCAGTTCCAGGGTCCGCGCGCCGGGGCCGGGCACGAACTTCAACACGGTCCGCAGCCAATGCAGACAGCGTTCGGGCAGGTCCGCCCGCGCGCGGGTTTCCAGGTCCGGATAACCGTAGTCTTTCTGGAGGTGTTGCAGGTAATAATTTTTACCGTAGAGGCCCGCTTCGTCCTCGCGCACATGGCTGATGTCCCCCCCGGGCATCCCGCGCAAAACC
>CALMVM010000305.1:10354-16519 GCA_937873255.1 uncultured Verrucomicrobiota bacterium
TCCTCCAACTGGGTCTGACCGTACCAACAGCGAACCTGTTGTCCGGCCGGAGGCGAGGGGGAGAGGGCGTTCATCGAAAACCGGTTGGGAGACGGCGGCGGATCATCCTATCGCTCCACGCAAGCACGCGCCACCACGCACTGCGTCACGGCGTCCGAGGGCAACGCTCCATCACAAGGACCCCACCGGTTGCACCGGGCTGAACCGCGCGCCCAGGTCGCAAATGCCCTGGAAGGTGACCTGGCGTCCAAACCAGTCCACCTGGAAGGCGGCGATCCCGCCGATGCGGTGATGATAATGCCGGGCGGAGTCCGCGTGGTCGCGGTCGGAGCCCAGGCCGAAATCCAGCAGATACTTCCCTTGCCCCAAGCGACCACGGAACGCGATCAGCAAGGCGTACCGCCCACCCGCGCGGAGCGCCGGCAGTTTGACCCCGCTGTTCACGGAGGTGTCGGCGGCCACGACGTTGTTGAACCGGTCGCGGATCTGGTAGCCCGCGACCAGGCGGTCCGCCTCGAAATCCTGTCTGGCGACGAAAGTCACCCCGGCCCGGATGGACTCACCCGCGACGAAGCTCTGCGTCGGGCGGCCTTCGGGGTCGAAGAGCGCGCAGCCGGTCAACGTGAGCGTGCCGTCGCCGATCTCATCCTGGAAACGCTCGATCCCGTCGGGAATCGCCCGCGCGGCCCGCCGGAGCGTTTGCTCGGAGGCAGCGTCATCCTCCTGACTGATCTCCAGGCGGGTCGGCGCGGGATCGGCGACCTTCCCCGCGCCGCGTTCCGGGGCGGACGCCGGAACCTCAGCGGCCCGGGCGGCGGTCTGCGCCGCGAGGCTCTCGCCGACGAGCGCGCCGGAGCCGATGGCGTGATAAAGGATGACGGGACACCCCGAGGAAGGCTGGGCGGACTTCGCGCTGATGCTTTTTGCCGCGCTCATCATCTTCAACGTCTTCGCCGAGTGCCTGAGCCGCGCGCCGTCGCTGATCCTGATGAACTCCAACTACGTGACCAAGGTGGTCTTCCCGCTGGAGATGCTGCCGGTGACGGTCGTGCTCGGCAGTCTGGTCACCTCTTCATCAGCTTCGTGCCGTTGTGCCTGGCGGCGTTCATCACTCGGGGCGGCCACCTGCACGCCGAGGTGCTGCTCTGGCCGCTGTTGCTGGTGCCGGTGATCTCTTCTGGGCGCTGGGCATCACCTGGATCGTTTCCGCGCTGGGTGCCTTTCTGCGCGACCTCAACGAGATCATGCTCGCGGTGACGCAGCTCCTCATGTACGCGAGCGCCGTGTTTTACTCGTTCGAGCGGCTCAAACAAATCCCGGCCGCCGGCCTGCGGGAAGCCATCGAGATGAATCCGCTGGCCTATTTTTCCGAGCAGAGCCGCAACCTGGTGGTCTGGGGCGAGCCGATGGACTGGTGGAGCTACGGCTGGGTGACGCTGGTGGGTCTGGTCGTGATGATCGCCGGCTACAAGCTCTTCATGGGCGTCAAGCAGGCGTTCGCCGATGTGATCTGACTTGCCCCGGGCGCGTCGGCGGTTTTGCTCCCGGCGGTTCTTTCCCCCTGTTCCCATGTCGCCTCTCCGTTCTTCGCTGCTTCTCCGCCTCGTCTTCGCCGTGGCCGTGCCGGTTTTCGCCGTCGACCCCACGCCGGTCTACCAGGACGCGGCGGCCGCTCCCGAAGCGCGCCGAAGACCTCCTGGCGCATCTGACCACCGACGAAAAAGCGTGGTCATGGAGATCGACCCCGCCGACCTGGCGGCCTGGAACCCGGCGGAGAAGCGGTGGCAGGCGACGGCCGGGGAGTACACCCTGCGCGCCGGCGACAGCTCGCGCGAACTGCCGCTGCAAGTCGTGCTCAAGCGATGATTGAGCCGCGTCACTTCCGCTTGAGCCGGTTCACGGACACCCACTCGTCGTCGATGTCCCTCGTAGCCGTCGTGGTGGACGAGTTGCAGGCCGAGTTGGCTGCGCAGCACCCGCCCGGGATACCACGTCTTTTCCCAGCGGATCTGCATCCGTTCGCCGGGCTTCACCACGGGCGGGTCGTACGGCCGCGGATCGCCTTTTGCCACCCACGCGTCCTCGCTCTCGGCGTAGCCGATCCAATGCACGAAGCTGCGCTCCCCGTCGGTCTTGAGGATTTTGACCTTGTACCATCTGCCGTCCTCCCTGCCTTCGCAACGCGTGCCGACGCCCGTGGCAGGTGGATCGCCCTTCGCGGTGGCCATGACCAGGTCCGCTGGAAAAGTGCCGGTCGTCGCAAATGTCGCCAACTGCCCCTCGCAGAACGCCATCTCCTCGTTGGCGTACGCTCCCGCCTCTTCGAGGGTGATGCTGTCGTCGTGATCGAGGCCGAGGGCGACCTCCTGCCGGAGGACAAGGAAAAAGTCGTCACCGGCAAGCTCGACGAGCCCGGCTGACTCTATCTGGAAGTCACCGGCAAGCTGCCGGGCGCAAAGAATCCCGTCGGCTCGGCCGGCGCGCTCGTCGCCGTGGACGGGATCAAGCCGGTCGTCAAGCGGCCGGACGACTTCGCGGCGTTCTGGAAAGGGCAGATGGCCGCGCTCGAAAAGTACCGCTCAACGCCCAGATCAAACCGGTGGACGGCAGCGACGCCAAAGCCTCCAAGCTTTACGAGGCACGCCGGACAACGTCGACGGCAAGCACGTGCACGGCCAACTGGCCATCCAGGACAAGGCCGGCAAGTTCCCGCTCGTCGTGCTCTACCAGTACGCGGGCGTTTACCCGCTCAAGAAAGAGTTCGCCACGCTCTGGAGCGACTGCGGCTGGATGGTGTTGAACATCATCGCCCAGGCGGCGCCACGATCACCACCAGCGATGCGCAAGGCTGGTTCCGTCACTGCGGCTACCACCCACGCGCTCATTCATTCTGAAAACTGGTGTAAGCATCTGCGAGAAGGCAACACGGTAGTTTGAGGCCGACGGCGTTGAGGAGGGCGGTGGCGGTGGCGCGGAGCGTGGCGAAGTTTTCGTGCGCGCCAGCGGGCAGCCAGTGGTGTTCGCGCAGGCTCCAGAGCGTTTCGATGCGGTTGAGGTGCGGGCGGTGGGGCGGCAAAAACAACCGGCGCAGGCCGCGCTGCCGCCAGGCGGCGCGCCGGGCTTTTTTGGCCAGGCGCGAGCGGTGGCAGGGGCCGTTGACCAAACTCAGGATGCTCGGGCGGCGCAAGGCTGGCAGCAAGCGCGCTGCCAGCGCCGCGATGAACTCGGCCGCGCCCAGGCGGCCGTCCGGCGCAAGACCTTCTTGAGCGTGTCGTGGCAGGCGAGTTCTGGCGCCGCCCTTTTGTTTTGGCCAGCGCACGCCCCACGCCGGTCGGTTGTTCGGCTGCCGCGGCGAGCCCCTCCGCCTCTAAGGCGGCATCCACTTAGTTTTCGTGTTCCACAGAGTGCTGGATCAACGCCAAAAACGAACTTGTCAAACTGTGCAAGCGCACATAATGTAAGCAACCGCTTGCATGCCTGCTTCTACATCGAAGTCAATTCCCGCTGCCACCCGCCAGCGTCTGCTCGATGCCGCGGCGCGCGTGTTCGCCCGCAAGGGCTTGGAAGGCGCCACCACCCGGGAGATCGCCCGTGAGGCTCGCGTGAACGAGGTCACGCTTTTCCGCCATTTCAAGACCAAGGACAATCTTCTCGCCCAAGTCGTGCAGCGCACGTTCGACCGCCAGGAGGAAACGCTCGCCGCGCAATGTCCTCCCGCACGGCCCACCTCGAAAAGCGCCGCGCCCGACCTGCGCGCCAGCCTGCGCCGCTACGCGCAACGCTACCATGACTTGCTCAAGCATAACCTCCCGCTTCTGCGCACGCTCATCGGCGAAATTCATCGCCACCGCGAGCACGAACTGCGCGTGTTCAAGGGCGTTTTCACTCCACTGAAGGCCGAACTCCAGGCCACGATCAAATCCGCGCAGGCGGACCGGCAAGTGCGCCCCGGCATCGTACCCCTCGTCGCCGCCGACGTGTTCGGCAGCATGATCTTCACGGAGGTCTTTCGCCGCGCCTCGCCGTACCGCCCGAAATACCTATCCAGTCGATATTTGAAAGCCTGCGTGGACATCTTCGCGCGCGGGATCGAGAACTGACATGGCTGCCGCCCAACTCTACGGGTCCGACGCCCGGTTGCTCGGCCCGTTCGCCGCGCGGCTGCTTCAGCGTGGTTTGCTCAAGTGGATCATCACGTTATCGGCCTCGCTCGGCGCGATCCTGGAAGTCATCGACACGAGCATCACCAACGTCGCCCTGCCCGACATTCGCGGAAACCTCGGCGCGACCCTCTCGGAGGCCGGTTGGATCTCCACGGCGTACGCGTGCGCGAACGTCGTCATCATCCCGCTTTCCGCGTGGCTCGGCGACCGCTTCGGACGCAAGAATTACTTCGTGTTCTCGCTGTTCGGATTCACCGCTTCCAGCGTGCTCTGCGGACTGGCACCCAATCTTGGGTTCCTCATCGCCGCGCGAGTGTTGCAAGGGCTCGCGGGCGGCGGCCTTTTAGCCAAAGCGCAGTCGGTCGTGTTCGAGTCCTTCGCGCCCGCCGAACGTGGCGCGGCCCAAGCCATCTTCGGGTTGGGCGTGATCGCCGGCCCGGCTTTGGGTCCGGTGCTCGGCGGCTGGCTCACCGATCAGATGGGCTGGCGCTGGATTTTCTTCATCAACGTGCCCTTCGGCATCCTGGCCGTCCTGGCGTGCACGACGTTCTTCCCCGCCGACGAACCCGAAAAACTCGACCGCACCGGCACCGTCGATTGGACCGGGATCGGCCTGCTCGCGGTCGGGCTGGCGTCGTTCCAGACGTTTCTCGAAGAAGGCCAGCAGGACGACTGGTTCGGCTCGGATTTCATCCGGTTGATGGCCGTTCTCGCGGTCCTCGGCATCGGGTTTTTCATCTGGTGGGAGTTGCGTGTAGAAAAACCCGCCGTGGATCTGCGCGTGCTGCGCCATCGCTCGATGATCGGCGGCACGCTCTATTCGGGCATCCTGGGCATGGGCATCTACGGGATCATGTTCGCCGTCCCGGTATTCGTGCAGGAATACCTCCGCTACACCCCGACCCAGAGCGGGGTCTTGCAGGTGCCGGGCGCGGTGGCGTCGATGCTCACAATGATTGCCTACGGCCGGTTTCTCTCGAAATACGATCCGCGCCTGATGATCGCCATCGGCGCGCTGATGACCGTCCTCACCGGCTGGCTGCTCATGGGGTTGAACCCCGGCACGGGCGCGCAGACGCTTTTCTGGCCGCTGATTTTGCGCGCCGTCGGCTCGGTGATGATGTTCATGCCGCTGAGTCTCGCCGCTCTCGGACCGCTGCCCAAAAACGAGATCGCTGCCGGCTCGGGCCTCTACAGCCTGAGCCGGCAGATGGGTAGTTCGGTCGGCATTGCGCTGATCACCACGATGGTCACGCGCCGCATGGCCGCGCACCGTGCCGTGCTGGTCAGCCACGTCACGCCCTTCCATCAACCGGTGCTCGACCGCTTGAACGCTTTGACGTCCGCCTTCGCGGCGGGCAACGGCGATTTCGCGGCGGCGCAAAAACGCGCGCTCGGTGTGATCGACCGCATCGTCAACGGCAACTCGGCGTTGATCGCCTACTCGGACGTTTTTTCCTACGTCATGGTGGCGTTCGTCGTGTCGCTGCCGCTGCTTTTCCTGCTCGGCGGTCGTGCGAACAAAGCCGCCGGCGAGGCCGCCGCGTCCACCCATTAACTAACATCCGACTAACATGGCCAACCAACCTTCCAACCCCGCTGCGGAAGCGCCGCCGCCCACCGGCCTCACCGACCGGCCAATCCCCGACACCGCACCCGTCCCCGTGTCGGGCAACGCCGCGCCGACGCCGCCTGCCCGGAAACGTCGCGGGCCGGTGTTCTGGCTCGTCGCGCTTGCGGTAATCGCGGGGGCAACGTTCTGGACGGCCCGTTTCGTCTGGCATGCGTTTTATTATGAGGAGACCGACGACGCCTATGTCAATGGCCACGTCCACCAGGTCAGCCTGCGCGTGTCGGGAGCGGTCACGGAAGTGCTCGTGAACGACAACCAGCTCGTGAAGGCCGGCCAGATCGTCGCGCGCATCGACCCGCTGGAATACGAGATCGCCCTGCACCGCGCGCAGGCGATGCTCGCGCAGGCGCACGCGGAGGAAGCGAAATC